>CASBQX010000314.1 GCA_949127925.1 Synechococcales cyanobacterium PMM_0002 | reverse complement strand
CCTTTATGCTAGGTTCTATGAAGTTAGGATTTTCTTACGGGTTGTGCTGAGCAGGGGAAACACTATGAGCTTCGAGATCCCGGAATCGATCAAGGTTTACAGTCAATTTGGGCATCCCATTTTGATGTGGGTGTTGTTTGGGCTAACGCTTTATGCCATGTATCTGGGAATTCAGCTGCGGCGCGTGCGTTCGGCAGACGGTGAGGTGAAGAAGGAGCTAATTAAAGGGCGATTTACGATTCGGCATCATCAGATCGGGTCGCTGTTGCTAGCGTTGATGGTGTTAGGAGCAATCGGTGGCATGGCGGTTACCTACATCAACAACGGTAAACTGTTTTTTGGTTCTCATTTGCTAGCAGGTCTAGGGATGACGGGCTTGATTGCTACATCTGCATCGCTGACGCCGCTGATGCAAAAAGGCCATGACTGGGCGCGCTATACGCACATTACGCTCAATGTCGTATTGGTCGGCTTGTTTGGTTGGCAAGCAGTCACCGGCATGCAAATTGTGCAGCGGATTGTAGACCAGATGATGGGTGTTGCGTGAGGTGATATTTCTCGGGTAACCGATGTAGAGACGCGATTAATCGCGTCTCTACGGGTTCAGAAATTCGCATACAAAATGTAAAAGTACGATTAATCGCGTCTCTACAGGTTATTTTCATCTAGAATTGTGCCTTTCAAGCAAGCACCTGAGAGCGTTGTGCCGTTCAGGTTGGCACCTATTAGTTCAGCACAAAGCAGATTTGCGCCAGTCAAGTTTGTCCCTGCTAGGTTGGCTTCTCGCAGGTCAGCTTCTTCGAGGTTGGCTTCGCTCAAGATGGCACCCCGCAGATCCGCTTGAAACAGGTTGGCCGATTGCAGATTGGCATTGCTGAGGTTTGCGCCGCGCAGGTCTGCACCCCGCAGGTCTACCCCTTTCAAATTGACGCTCATAAGGTTGGCACCGCTGAGAAATGCTCCTGCTAGTGAGGTGAGGGTGAGATTGGCCTGCATCAGGTTGGCACCCCGCAGATTGGCACCCCGCAGATCAGACTCGGATAGGTCTGCCTGCATCAGGTTTGCGCCCAGCAGGTTGGCGCGCAGGTCTGCCCCTTTAACTTGACACCCCATCAAGTTTGCTCCATCTAGGCGAGCGGCTGTGAACTTGGCTCCTGAGAGATTGGCTCCGGTTAGGTTTGCGCCGCTGAGGATAATCCGGCTTAAGTCAGTGTGGGATAAGTCTTCATCTTCTAGATCTGCCCCGGCTAGGTTTTTTTGTTTGCCCGTGCGGATTGCTTCGGTATCCATTGGTTATGCGTCAGTCTCTAGGGAGCGTGTACAGCGTGAATAGGAGCGTGGAGAACTAAATTTTAGCGGCGAGCAGGTCTTCTTCGGCATGAGAGTCGAGCATCCACATCCCGGCGGCAATTTTGGGTACGGCAATGGAAAGGCTCAGCCCTTGCTGTAACCCGTTGACTAACAGAGCTAGGGCTTCAATCAGCTTTGGATCCCAGCGATCGCCTTCTTGGGCTTGACAGGCCGATAATGCCGCAGCCAGCGCCGCAGCGGCGGCGGGGGATGGAGCTTCTGTTGGGGGAGTAATCACGTCAGGGGCAGCATCGGGGTTGCTGCGCCGACCGGCGGCTAGGTGGTGCTGAAAGCAGGAGACCAAGCCTAAAATCCTCGATTCGAGCGGAATTTCATCGCCTGCCAGCCCTGCCGGGTAGCCCATCCCGTTCCACCATTCGCTCTGATGATTCAAAATGGTGGCGATCGCCTTCAAGCGGTTCATGGTGCGCAAAATCTGGGTTCCCGGCACCAGCGGGCAGGATGGAGCGATCGTGTCGTCGTCACCATAGCGCGATACCCCTGGGGTAATTTCCATGGCAGCACCCTGCAACTGAGCAATGCGGTGGAGCAATCCGGCTAGACGCAGCCGATGCAGCTGCCAAGCAGGCAGATCAAGCAATTGCCCCAGGCTTTCGGCTAGGGAGGCCACTTCTGCCGCTGCCATTGGATTGCTCAGATCGGTCTGATCAATCAGTTGCGCAATGCGCAGAAATGCTTGCAGTTCGTTGGAGACCAGGTTGTAGTCTAATCCAACCGCTTCTAGGCTGCTGTGTTCGGGCAAAGAGTGGGTTAAACTTTGCTGGCTGTGCTGCAAATAGTCCACCACGCGAGACACGATGTCGCCTAGATGGTCGGCAGTTGGCAACTCACTGAGGGCGTCTTGCTGCTGAATTTGAGCCGCGATCGCATCTAGCCGAGCCGCAACCTGCTGTCCCAGTTCGGGGTTGTAGCGCTGCACATGGGCGATCGCCAAAGCAGATGTTTCGATTACTAGGCTGGGTTCAAACGTCCACAGGCCATAAAACTTACGATCCAGGTCTGCGGCTGGCACACCTGCTACCCCGTAGTCTTCCTCAGATAGTTCTTGGCACAGCACCATCGCCGTGTAGCGCGACGACACGATAATTAAATGCCACTCTTGAGCCACCGTATCGGCGGCGTCCAGTTCGACCAATGCTACGTTAGCCCGCTGGCTCGTCGGATGCTCGGCAAACCCACTATCGGGCGCGGCCATAATGACGACTTGCTGCGATCGCGCGGCCAGATCTGCGTAGCGTTCAGCTTCTTCTAGATACCACTTGCCCTGCTGAAATGCCGTAATCATCAGCGGAGAGTAATCTTGGCCTAAAATCGCATCTTCTAAAGCGTGACAAAGCGCCACCAGAGTGTTTTTGTAATACACCCCAAAATTAAGCGATCGCTTTCCTGCCAGGTTCTCTGGCTGATGCGCATCCCGGAGGGACTTCAAGATGGAGCCTTCTAGCATGTAATAAATAGGGTGAAAGAAAGATAAGTTAAATCGTAAAGTTCTGTTTCAATTTTCTCAGATTTTAGGCATTGTGCCACAAAGTCGATAAGAACTTAATCTCAAACTTGAACCCTAGCATTAGAATTTCGGACCTTAGCATTAGACTTTCTACATCATGGCCTGATTATGTGCGGCAATCGGGCTTTAGCGTCCAAGGGAAATAGTCCACCCGGCAAGTCGGTTGCTCCCAACCGCAAGATAAACGCCCAAACCGAGATAAGATTGGCGATAGGATCTGAGTCCCCACAGGATTCTGGTGCTGTCGTAGTCCTGAGAGAGCGACTCAACATCCCATCTGCGCTTGAAACTGCCGAGGTTTATGAAAACAGTCTTGTCTCGTTTGTTGGCTCTGGCTTTAGTGCTTGTCATTGGGTTGACGGGTTCCTCTGCCGCTAGTGCAGCCACAGTAGGAGGGTTAACTGGCAACTACCGAGATGATGCCCTAGCTCTGATTGGTAGCCTGAGAACTGCTCTGGAGTTGCCTGACGGTACGGCGGAGAAGTCTGCCGCCCAGTCCGATGCTCGCCTGCTAATTAATGACTTTGCCTCCCGCTATCGTCGCAGCGGCACACTGACTAAACTGAGTTCATTTACCACCATGCGAACTGCCTTAAATTCACTGGCAGGGCACTACAGCTCTTACCCCAATCGTCCGGTTCCCGAAAAGCTAAAAACCCGCTTAGAGCAAGAATTTAAGCAGGTAGAATCTGCACTGAGACGAGAAGGGTAGCAACACCTGGCTTGGGCAGTTTTTAAACCATCACTCTCATTTCAACAGCAGCGTGCGGCAATGCCATACGCTGCTGTTTGGTGTTGATTGGGGCAGGTTGAGTGTAAGGGGAGCGATGACCGCCAGATTTGTCCCAAAACTTGTGATCTTTAAAGGTTTTTGCAGCCTTGCTTAATTCTATCTTTGTCGGTTCTTAAACTGATCTCAGTACAGTCAAAGAGTCTCTAGTTTCGTGGCAGTTGTTGTGCTTGCGATCGCACGAGACTAGATTTGCAAAGCCTTTAGTTTAAGATTTTTGAGAGAAAGATACCTCATGTCGATGAAACGTAGACACTTTTTGATGTTTATGGGAGCAGGTGCTGGTTCCATTGCACTTCAACCGTTTGTCCAAACTGGGGAAACCCTTTCTATTGCGCTAGAAGGAACCTCGGCAGTGGCCCAGACGGCAGGTTTGCCCTTTGTGCCCGTTAAAGGTCCGATGCCCGTAGAAACGGCTGGGGTGGCGTTAACGCGCCAGATTTCGCAATACGGTAGCTACGCCGTGAAGGATGACGTAGTACTACCCCCTGGCTTTACCTATGATGTGGTGGTATCTTGGGGCGATCGCATTGGTGACAAAGACCACTTCGGCTACAACAATGACTACCTATCGTTTGTGGAAACCGCTCCCGGCGAAGGTTACCTGACGGTTAACCATGAATACGTCAGCGCCAAACCCTGGGCGCAAACCTATGAGCAAGTGATTGGCAAGTCTCTGCCATTTGCCGATGTTAAGGCTGCCGCTCAGGCTGCAACCGATGGAGAGCTTGATGTTTACTCGCTGCCTGATGGTGATGCGCTAAAGCAGAAAGTCTATGAACTGTCGAAAGCGGCTCAATATGATGCGGGTTTGAGCGTGATTTCAGTTCGTCGCAAGGCCGATGGCAGTTGGGAGCGCACCTATTCCAGTGCAGATCGTCGCATCTCTGGCATCTCTGGTTTAGAAGATGGCAACTATCTGAAAACAACCGGGCCAGCGGTATCGATCTTCCGTAAGACCAGTGGACAGGGCTACATCGACAAACTGGGCGACAAAGTCATCGGGACGCACCAAAATTGCTCGGGTGGCACCACCCCTTGGGGAACTGTGTTTAGCGCTGAGGAAAACTTCCAAGGCGAAGTGACAGACCCCGTGTATGCGGATGGCACTGCTTTCTCTCCTAGCAATACGCCGTTTGTCTGGGTTACAGCCGAAGGTGAAATTGAAGATATCGCTGGACAGGGCAATGCACTGGGCTACCAGGGCAATAAGTATGGTTGGATGGTCGAGATCGACCCTGCTAAGGCCAACGACTACGGCACCAAGCACACTTGGCTAGGGCGCTTCCGGCATGAAGCCGTTGGGTTCCGGGCTGTGGAAGGTAGAAAACTGGCGGTTTACTCGGGCTGCGATCGCCGGGGTGGTCACCTGTACAAGTTTGTCAGCGCCAACACCATCCGCGATCTCAAGAGCAAGTCAAACTCTCGGCTGCTATCGGACGGGATGCTCTACGGCGCTAAATTTAACCCCGATGGCACAGGCAGCTGGATTGCGCTCAAAGCAGACACCCCTGTGAATCCCGATCTGCCCAGCGTGCATGTAGGTGGAATGCTTACCTTGCCCAAACGCCCCGATGGTGGGTTTGAAAAGGTCAAGGACGATGCGGCGATCGCGACCTTCAAGTCCCAATTCAAAACCTTGGGTGACCTGTACATGGGCAACGCGACCGAAAAGCAAGGCGCAATTTTGATTGATGCCCACTACGCGGCGAACGCCGCTGGCGTCACCTGCACCGCCCGCCCAGAAGATACCGACGTATCTGCCGATGGCACCCTGTTTGTCACCTTTACCTCGGGTTCCCCTAGCGGTAGTGACGGCGGGCCAGATAACCGGATCTTCAAAGGTCCCAACGGCGAGACCCCCTACGAGTACGGTTGGATTATGAAAGTGTTGGAAGATGGCAACGACCCTGCTGCCATGACCTTCAAGTGGGAAACGCTGGCGCTCGGTGGAGAACCGGCTGAAGGCGGTGCAGGGTTTGCCAACCCCGACAACCTGGAGATTGATGGCAAGGGCAACGTGTGGATGGTGACAGACATGTCTACCGATAAGCACAACAAAGAAGTTGCCAGCCGGGTGAAGTCGGACGGAACCGCCGTCAGCCAGTCTAACCTGCGCGGCCTATTTGGCAACAACTCGATTTGGTATCTACCCATTTCTGGGTCAAACGCCGGGGAAGCGTATATGTTTGCCTACGGCCCCACAGAGTGCGAAATGACCGGGCCTTTCTTTACCCAAGACCAGAAGACCCTATTTATATCGGCTCAGCATCCCGGCGAATACAGCGGGGTGCGGATGGAGATGAAGACCGAGGCGCGCAAGTTTGCCATGAAGACCACCGATGGCAAAGACTTCATGCAAACCCGTGAAGTGCCGATTGGCTCTAACTGGCCCAGCAAACAGCCCAATGACCCACCCAAACCGAGTGTGATTGCGATCCGTCGCACCAGCGGCGCACCCATGACCTAAGCCCAGTTCAGTTCAGTCACAGATCACTCATCTGTAGCTCCCTGGGGGCGATCGCCCCCAGGGATTTTTTTTAAGTCATACTTACTGAAGACATGAATCTGAAGACATGAATTGCTGCGTTCTCCCCTGTGACTTCCCCTCCCAGCAAAACCGACCTGCGGCGATCGCTCCTCAGTACCCGTCAAGCGATCCCGCCCGACCAATGGCGACAACAAAGCGATCGCCTCTGTAGCCACCTAAAAACCTGGTTGCCATTTCAGCAAGCGCAAACAGTGCTGGCCTACTTCAGTTTTCGCCAAGAGCCAGACCTCAGCCCGCTGTTTGTGCTGCCCAAGCAGTGGGGATTTCCCCGCTGCGTTGGCAAAGAGTTGACCTGGCATCAGTGGTCACCGCCAGAGTCACCGCCAGAGTCACCGCCGGGGTCAAACCTAGCGACGATTTACCCGCTCCAAACCGGAGCCTATGGCATTGTAGAACCGCATCCAGCTGCCCCGAGCATTCACCCGGATGCCGTAGATCTAATTTTGGTACCTGCCTTAGCCTGTGACCAGCAAGGATACCGCTTGGGCTACGGCGGTGGCTTTTACGATCGCCTGCTCAGCCAGCCCGCTTGGGCAAGTAAAACCACCGTAGGGATCATATTCCAGGATGCTTACCTGTCGCGACTGCCCCATGACCCGTGGGATCAGCCATTACAGGCAATCGGCACCGAAGCTGGGATCACAGTACCCCAAAATCGATAATTTTTTCACCAAAGCTTTTACTCAAACTCCAGCAGCCGAACAGAGTGCTAGGGAATTTTGGCCATCCAGCTGTATTATTCTCACATCCTAATTCCCTGCGCCCCTAGCCTTTCCACCATGTCAGACCTGCATGTCTCTTGGTCAGAGTACCATCAAAAAATTGAACAGCTCGCCGTCAAAGTCTACGCATCCAACTGGGAATTCAACCAAATTGTTTGCCTTGCCCGAGGCGGATTGCGCATTGGCGACCTGCTATCGCGGATCTACGACCAGCCGATGGCCATTTTATCTACCGCGTCTTATGGAGGCACTGGCGGCCAAGTGCGAGGGTCAATTATCTTCTCTCGCGATTTGGCCATGACGACTGCTAGCGTGGGCAATCGTGTGCTGTTGGTCGATGACTTGGTAGATTCTGGCGAAAGTCTGAAGCGCAGCATTGACTGGCTCAACTCTCGCTATGGGTTTTACATTGATGAAATTCGCACTGCCGTGTTGTGGTACAAGCAATGTTCTGTGATTGAACCCGATTACTATGTCGATTATCTGGCTCACAATCCGTGGATTCATCAGCCGTTTGAACCCTATGAACAGGTGACAGCCGCTGAACTGGCACAGAAGTGGTCTACCCCGGCTGCAACTCCGTCTT
>CASBQX010000313.1 GCA_949127925.1 Synechococcales cyanobacterium PMM_0002 | reverse complement strand
GAAATGCTGAATTTGCCGAATGCTGTACCCTGTCAGCCGTTGGTGTTTCGATAGAGGCTAACAGCACAGGCTGCCGTTAGCCTCCTATTGTTCTGGGCGCAGAGGGGGCACAGAGGGGGCGCTAGGTGCAGGCCAACGCCCCCAATCTCAGCGGCTTAGGGTCGCTGTCTGCGTCGGGTCAAGATGCTCACCACTTCACCCGGATTGGCACCGGGCACTAAGCTGCTCCAATCATTGGTGTCAGCAAATCCGCGTGCGTGCAGGTCGTGAATGGTTGCTTCTACCCAGGTGGGGCTGCTAATCAGCAAAATCCGCATTTGCTCTTGGCCGGGTGCTAAGGGGTGAAAGTAGAGCGGCAAAAGCAGCGGCGAGGGGCGATCTGCGCCACCCTCGCTAATCTCAGCATCGGTCAAAAAACTGCGGGCAATGGGCGCGTTAACCATCTCAAGCATCGGGGTTCTCCTGCATTGGGTAAGAGTAAACCCCAAAAACCTAGCCACCCCGTTTCCATAGGAAAGCAGGGTGGCTATCGAGAATGCTAAAATCTCGTGTTAGCCTCCATACTGCCTGTTTACAGTTGGGGGTTAGCCGTTCAGTGTTGGTGTCTACAGCACTGAACGGTGCTAGTTTTTTGGAGCGAAACGGGTTGCTCGACTGCGGAGTCGTTACACAACCTTAGTTAGCAAGGATACGGGCATACTCGTGTCCTTGTCAATCAGTAATGTTGGCAAATTGTGGAGGGCGATCGCTGACCAAGCATCGGCAGGTGATTCATCAGCCTTGGGTGAGAACAGGGTCGGAGAATCTATCGATAGGGTGAGGTGGTAAAAAACTATCCAGGTAGAATTTACCTATGGAAAATCGAAGTAGATCCGGCTTTCGCACGCACCTGTTGGTATTCTTTGCCTTGACGTTTGCCTGGTCGTGGTTCTGCTGGCTGTTGTCTTCGGTTGTCAAAGCGCAATTGCCCGCTTTAGCTGGGGTGCTTTTTTTCGCAGGTGGCTTTGGGCCTAGCATCGCAGCGATCGCCGTAGTAACGTCTGTCGGTGGACGAGACGGGCTGCGCAACTGGCTCAGTCGCTGTTTGCAATGGCGGATTGGCTGGCGCTGGCTGGCGATCGCGTTTTTCTTGCCCCTGGCTGTAATGGCGTTGGCTGCCGCTGCGCACGTAGCGCTGGGTGGCACAATGGCGTCATCACCCGCATCTGGACATGTGCTACTGGCGGCGGTGAACTTTTTGTTGGTGCTGCTGTTAGGAGGTCCGCTTGGCGAAGAGTTTGGCTGGCGGGGCTATGCATTGCCAGCTTTGCAAAAGCGCTATAGCTGGCGCGTTGCCAGTCTCATCTTGGGCGGGGTTTGGAGCGTGTGGCATCTGCCGCTGTTTTACATCACCGACACGGTGCAAAGTCACATCCCATTTGCGCTGTTTATGTTGAGTACTGTAGCCTTGTCGATTTTGTTCGCATGGCTGTTCAATTGCACTAGAGGAAGTGTGCTACCAGCCTTAGTGCTGCACACTGCGGTTAACGCTTGGGCTTGGATTATCCCAGTCATGGTTGTGCGAGAGGGTAGCACTCTACGACCCTATGCGCTGGCGGTTGGCATTCTAGCCTTAATCGCCTTTGGTCTGCTTTTCAATGCAGATCCACATCCTCCAAGCCAGCACAGGAAACCATGAGTCCGTCATCTGACTTGCTCATCGCGGGAACGCTCACAATAGCTTCTGGCTTCTGACGCAAGTTAGCGCCGACAATGGAGAAATGATATGAACGGTGAGACCAAACTGACTTTAATTTAAGGTCACTCACACGTTGATATGGATATTCTTCAATGCTGTGATTTTTATATGCTGTATGCCGCGATCGCCAATAAACTCGATCGCTGGCTCTGGCTCGGCTATGGACTTATCGTTCTAGAGGGGCTAATCCTACTCACGTTTAAATCCCACTGCCCACTAAATCTGCTGGCTCGAAAATACACTAATTCCACCCAAGACAATTTTGATATTTATCTTCCCAGTTGGCTAGCTAAGTATACGAAGTTAATCTATACCAGTATTTTTGTAATTATTTTTATCATCACCATTTATCAGATTCTGAATTAAGCAACAACTATTAAAGCACTGGAGGCAGTGATGACCAAACAAATCTCTCTCAATGCGCTATGGGATTCGGCCACATCTCAAAATCGTGTATTCCACTCAGATAACTACACTCACCTGCCAGACACCGCCAGACGCTATCTTGACCATGCGATCGCGCCGGGAACACAGCTTGCTGCTGCGGTTCGCTTGAAGATGCACGGCGAAATTAAATTAAAAACCTGGATTGCCTTCAAAGCCGAGCAAGTCATTTGCTGGGAGCATGGACTGATTTGGAGTGCTACGGCATGGATGAATGGCTTCTTACCCATTGTTGGATCAGACCGAATCATTGACGGCATCGGTGCGATGCAGTGGAAGATTTTAGGATTATTCCCTGTCATGACAGCGAGTGGCTCGGACATTGCGCGCTCTGCTATTGGTCGCCTCCAATCAGAGTCATTGTGCTTACCGTCTGTGTTCTGTGGCGATCGCGTTTCATGGGCAAGTCCAGATTCATCGCATCTAGATTCCAACTTGCAGTCTAGTTTTATTGTGCAAGGCGAGAGCGCCAAACTCGATTTCACCCTTGATTCAACGGGTCGTCTCAAAACCTTCAAGCTACCTCGTTGGGGCAATCCAGACGGTGCTGAGTTTCGGTATGTAGACTTCGGTGGAATTTTAGAGCAAGAGGGCACGTTCTGCGGCTATACCATCCCGACCCGTCTACGGATTGGGTGGTACTTTGGCACCGAGCGGTTTGAGCCGGAGGGTGAGTTTTTCCGCGCCACGATCGATGATGCAATTTATCGGTAGACGGGGCAGGCAACAGCTCAATCAAGAAAACTGACCCAGGAAAACCATGCTTTACCTACCTTTGATTTGCCTCTTCTTATTGGTTGGCCCTGCGATCGCCTCAATCGCATTTTTCCGCCGACTTTCGACCAGTTGGCATTTGTTTTTGTTGAGCCTTTGCGTCGTCTATGGAATTTCTCCGTTTCTCGTAACGTGGGGAGCACTCGGTTTGGCTAAACGCTTTGGTTGTTCGGCAGAAGCAATCCGCTTTCGTTGTCCTTCCCCGGTTTGGCTAGGAGACGTTATCTCTGGGCTAGCGATGTCGCACTGGCTAGCAATTTTTGCCATTCCATCAGCGATTTTAGGCGCAATCGGGCTGCTGATTTCTGGGATTTTACAGCATCAGCGCTCCCAAATTGCAGGCAGCACTTCAGGGCAATCTCCAGCGGCGTTTTACCGAAGTCGACGCCACAAAATAGTTGCAGGCGTTTGCTCAGCGATCGCTCAACGCTGGCATCAGCCCATTCAAGTGATCCGGATTGTCACAGTTGTTTTGGCGATCGTCATCCCTGGATTTATTGTTCTGTACTTTTGGTGTTGGTTGGCATTCCCAATCGAGCCACGACCGGCTCAAGGCAGCGCTTCGCTATCGCAATAACAACCTATCGAGGAACAATCATGAATCGACGCAACGATCATCAAATTTCTCACCACCCCAAAAACACCTTGGCAGGACAGTTAGTTTGCCCCCATTGCCAAGTGGCTTTTCCCATCACATGGCGGCGATATTGGGCTACACCGTTGGGAAATTATCGCTGCCCTGAATGTCGGCAGTTGTCCCATGCTACAGCAAATGCCTGGTGGGTGTGGCTCATTATCTTCATCGCCATGACGCTGGTTGGAATCGTGGGTGTTTTGTTAGTCGCGTACGTCTTTCATCAAAGTTGGCTGGGCGCGGCTCTCATTTTTGTGGGGTATTTGGCTATTGGCTTCCCACTTGACAAATGGCTGGATGGGCATTTGAGACACCTGAAAATTCGTTCGTAATAATGAGAAAATACCCCGTTGCTTGGTTCTATATCTTGGCGTTTAGCATCTCATGGCTTGGCATGATATCAATCGTCTTAGCCTCGCGAGGCATTGCCCCATTTTACCGTCCTTACTTCCTGGGTCTTTCCATCTTTTATGCCATTGGCCCTGCGCTTGCGGCGGTCATTGTGTCACAGGTGGCGCATGGTAAGACAGGAATTCGGGGGTTGCTCAAGGGACTGATCCGATGGCGGGTTGGCCCGGTCTGGTATATCGTAGCGGTGCTGGGTCCTGCGGTTCTGTTCCTAGCGGCGCAACTCATCACAAAATTACTGGGCTTTTCAGTTACCATCGCAGTGCCACCAGTCGAACTATCTCCCTATGTTATATTCGGTTCTATGGTAAATTTGTTCGCCAATACATGCGAAGAAATAGGATGGCGTGGGTTTGCATTACCACACTTGCAGAAACGACATAATGCCTTGCTTGCCACCCTCATTGTGGGCATGTTGTGGGGTTTGTGGCATTTACCGCTTGTCTTTTTGGCGGGTTCGATGTCTGAGTACCCTTTCCTCTGGTTCATCACTATTATTGCAGATGCTTTTATCTATACCTGGATCTACAACAGTACTAAAGGCAGTATTTTGCTAGTAGCACTTTTTCATGGTTCGGGGAACATATTTGGAGCATTTATAACTGGGGTGTCCCCTGTTGCATACGCTCTCCTGAACTGCGTTGTGGCGATTATCCTAATAGCGGTGTTTGGAATAGTAAATCTCTCTCGTCGAGAAAAGGTTTGCGCGGGCTGACAATTTAAATGCAGTGGACGAAAGAGAGATTTTGGTGTTCAGTTTGAAGTTGTTTGCCGCCGCTGATTTGAGCCGTTGTGCCGCTTAGGTTGTCTGTTGGGGCGGTGCTTAAGGATTTCTGATTAGTGTTGAAAATTTAAGTTCATGAGAAGCGGATAGGCCAGCGTTTCATGGTTCTCAGTAGGGCAAGGGATCGTGTTCAGCCAATTGGAAATCTGCCGGATATGATTGATCACGTCAGCCCAAAATCCTGCTCTGTGTAAAATCCATGTCCAGTATTTACGACAATATCGCGCAACCTTTTTTGCCTGAGTTGCAGGCTTATCTGAAGCAAGCCTATCGCGCTGATTTTTGTGTGGGCTATTTCAACCTGCGGGGATGGCGACAAATTGATGCCGATATTGAGCAATTTGAGGGGGGTGATGGTCAGGCTTGCAGGTTGCTGGTGGGGATGTATCGGTTGCCGAAGGACGAACTGCGGCAGGCATTAGCGATTGGCGTTGAGCCAGAGCGGATTGATCAAGGGCAAGCGATTCGACTACAAACCCTGATGGCACAGGAGTTTCGGCAACAATTGACCTATGGTGCGCCCAGTGCCGCTGATGAGGAAGGGTTGCAACGGTTGCGATCGCAACTCCTCGCCCGCAAACTGCAAGTCAAGCTGTTTTTGCGGCATCCCCTCCATGCCAAGCTGTATTTGATTTATCGCCGCGATCGCGCCACGCCTATCATCAGCTATGTGGGCAGCAGTAACCTGACCCTATCTGGCTTGCGATCGCAGGGTGAGCTAAATGTGGAAGTAGTGGATCGAGATGATACGCAAAAGCTGGAGCAATGGTTTGAAGAGCGCTGGGAAGACAAATTTTGCTTAGATATTTCCGAACAACTAGCGGAGATTATTGATGAAAGTTGGGCAGGGCGATCGCTCAAGCCCTATTTTGTTTATCTAAAAATGGCCTATCACCTGTCTCAAGAAGCGCGAGATGGGTTAAGCCAATATCGTGCCCCAGCTAGTTTTGGGCTGCTCCCATTTCAGGAAGCAGCGGT
>CASBQX010000312.1 GCA_949127925.1 Synechococcales cyanobacterium PMM_0002 | reverse complement strand
CTCGAAATATAATCCCATTGAACATCGGTTGTTTCCTCATGTGACTCGTGCGTGTCAAGGGGTAATTTTTGAGAATGTTGAATTAGTTGAAGAGTTAATTGCAAAAACCAAGACAAAGATAGGGCTTCAGGTATTTGCAACGATTCTAGATGGGGCATACAAGACGGGGCGCAAAGTTACAGAAGAGTTTAAGCGGACAATGGAAATTGTGTTTGATGATTATTTACCAAAATGGAACTATACGGCTGTACCGCAGATTTAATAATTATGGATCTTATTTAATCCCCATTCCTTACCTCTTTGGAGCGCAAGCAAATGCTGGGGCTGATGTTAACCTGTCGGAGCTGATGGATGAGAACGATTGCTCTAGCCTAGGCGGCTTATGGTTTAGCCAAAGTGTGCCCGGTTTACTGTGGATCCAAACCGATGCCAGCTTCTATCTTGATGCCACAAATTGCATGATGTTGGCCGCACTGCCGCCACTGCCGCACTAACCGAGATTTAACTCTCTGGCTTGTCTTTCAGTTTACGAACGCGGGGCACCTGCGCCCTGCGTCCTTCCAGACCTTTAATGCGCTTCTCAACCAGCAGCGGCGGGAACAGATAGGTTGGATCATCTAGATCTTCCGCAAACCTCATAATTGCACTGGTGCTGATCCCGAACACCTTGGCATAGGCTTCCAGTTCATCCAAACGCGGCGGTCGCTTGCCCAGTTCAATATCACTGATAGACGACATCCCCGTCTTTTTACCTAAATCAGCCTGACTGAAATCGTATCTCACCCGCAATAGCATCAACGCCTTGGAAATTTTCACCGAAATACCTGGGTAGCAAAACAAAAAAACCAGCGGCGTTAGCTACTGGTTTTTCCTTATAAGATACAGCCCCAGCCCCACCGCAGTCAATTTTCACTAGTTTAGCGTAAATTGGGAAACCCAGATGCATAATACCGCTTTTTTTTGTGCTATCACCGTCTACTACGGTTGACCTGTTGCAGGGCGATCGCAGTTTATGCTGGGAGTCGGTGAGCTTTATAATGGCTCAAATCCAAACTTAGAACTACGGGTTATTGCGGTTCAATCACCAATGTTGTGGCCTCAATCCTGCCAACGACCCGGACAAAATCATCTGTTTCAACGTTTGAATGCTGGGTTAATCGCACAGGCGATCGCCCCTCAACTCCGCCATCAAGTCGAATACTTTGGGGATAGGTGGTTGCTATAGAGTACGTTCAACCAGTCTGCCGTCGAGGTCAACACATGAAGCTCGCAGCTCAGGTCGGTGGTCTGGGCGATCGGCAGTGTCTGCAACATCTGGAATCGAACGCGATCGCGGCAATGCGCCATCGTTCACCCAAGTGCGTCGGTCTGCCACAATTCGAGTCCTAGTACTCGGCGGCGGACGTGTCACTACTATTACAGGCTCCATAGACAAGGAGCTTAAGCCCCTTGTTCAAATGTAGGCAGATTACACTGACCGACGGTGCCGCGGCCTCACGTTTGTTTTGCTGCGGCCTCACGCTTGCTGTGCTGCGCAGACGGCTGCGCCAATCAGCCCCACTTGAGGGTTTAGAATAACGTGGACTGGAACCCTCTCCAGCAGGGGTTTCATCCGGCCTTTTTCGAGGAAGGCATGCAGGAAGCAACCCGATTGCAGCAGCGACAGATTTTTCACAGCAACCCCGCCGGCAATATACAGCCCACCAAAGGGCAGTAGTTTCAGCGCCAAGTTTCCGGCTTCAGCCCCATAGGCGGCAGCAAATAGCTGTAGCGCTTGTTCAGATAGGCGATCGCCAGCGGCGGCGGCTATGCCAATCACGGCACCGGGATCGACAGATTTTTCAGTTTTTCCCGCTTCGCCCTCCCACTGGCGAATTTTCTGAGCCACGTCCGGCGATTCTTTGGCCGCTTGGCGATCGCGCAGGAACTGATAAATGGAGACAATTCCCTGCCCCGATACGACCCGTTCCGCCGAAATCCGGCTGATGCCTAACTTATCTAATAAATATTTTGTCAGCTGAAATTCTAGTTCTGAGTGGGGAGCAAAGTCGGCGTGTCCACCTTCAGACGGATACACCACGTACTGCACGCCCTGGCGAATTAAAAAACCCTGCCCCAACCCTGTACCCGCGCCAATAATAGCGATCGGAGCTTGGGGCTGAAGGGCACCTGTTTGCAGCGTTTCTAAGTCATCGTCTTCTAGACCCAAAACGCCATAGCCAATCGCTTCAAAGTCATTAATCAGCGATACGTTGGGAATGTCCAGCTCGGCTCGCAGGCGATCGGCTTCTAACGTCCAAGAAAGATTGGTCAGAATAGACGTGTTGTTAATCACAGGGCCAGCGATCGCAAAACAGGCATTGGCAGGCATCGCCAGGGTTCCCAGTTTTGTGGTCGTCTCTGCCAAAAACTCGCGTACCATCGGCACCAAATCGACAAACTCGGCGCTAATGTAACGTTTTTCATGCAGTGTTTGCAGGCGTAACGTCGCTCCAGTTGAAGCCGATTGCACTGTTGCCAGCCGCAAAATGGTTTTAGTGCCGCCGATATCTCCTGCTAAAAGTAGTGTCATGATGCCATGTCTTCTGCAAATGCGGGGGTAGGAATGGGGGCTTGCGGATACTCGTCGCCGCTGTACCCATCGCCATTGTACTCACCGCCATTGTACTTATCGACTGGCGCGGATGCACTTTCCCACACATCGTCTTCATCTTCGCTGTCTTCGAGGTGGCTATGCTGCTTAGTGGTAGTGCGATTGACAATAACTCCCAGCAGTGGCACATGAAATTCATCGAGCTGTTTCAAGACTTGACTGGTTTTTGCTCGGCTGGTTTGCCGCACCGAGACAACCATCACTAGGCCATCGGTTTGAGCCGCTAGAAAGTTGGCGTCTACGGCTCCATGCAGAGCGGGGGTGTCGTAAATGACTAGGTCATAGGCCGCCGTCAGCGTTGCCATGGTCTCTTTCATGCAGGGAGAGGCCAGCAGTTGGGTAGATCCAGGAGGCGTTCGTCCTGCGGGCAAGACAAACAGCTGGCTGACCGTAGGGCAGGCTTGAACGGCGTCTGTGAGCGCAACGGTTTGTCGGAGCAGGTCGCTCAAGCCTTGCTGGTTAGATACATTGAGGTAGTGATGCAGTTGGGGCGTCCGGAAGTTGGCATCCACCACTAGTACCCGCTGCCCCGACGCCGCTGCTGTTTTTGCTAAGTGCAATGCCATGGTGGTTTTTCCATCTCCAGCCATCGCAGAGCAGACGACTAGCGATCGCACGTCCGTCTCTGTGGGCAGAAATTTCAGTCTGGCAAACAGCGTGTTGAATGCATCTAAAAAGGGAAAGGTATCCGCACCGAGTTCTACGGCGGAGAGCGCCAACAAATCTTGGCAAGGGTTAGCGTTGCGATCGCTGGGAATATTACCCAGCAGTGGAACTGGAATCAGATCCGTGACATCGTCTAAACCAAAAAAGATATCTTGCCGCTGCTCGATCAAGATGGCGGCCCCAACGCCCAACAGTAGCCCCCCTAAGACACCCGCGATCAGCTTTTTGCGAGAGGTAACCGGGTCGGGTAAGGGGGTGCCCGTTGCGTCATGCGGCATCATCGGTGGCGACATTAGCTCCCAGGGCACCTGGGTTTGGGCAGCTTCCACTTGCAGCGTTTCCCGTTGTCCTAGCAGCTGATCGAGGCTGCGGGTGGCCAGACCCAACTGCCGTTGCAGTTCGCCATAGCGGCGGGCGATCGCTGGAAATTGCCGCATTTGCTGTTCGACACTGGAATAATTGCGGGTCAGCAGCTGCTTGCGCACCTGAAGCATCTGCATTTGGTTGGCGGTATCAATTAATTGCTTAATGAGTCCTAGCCGCAGCGGATCTTGATAGGTCAGAGTTTGAGCGCTATCCGCCAGATGAGATCCCAGCATCTGCTGGGCCTGCTGCTGCATTAACCCATCCAGATTGGTCTGTTTTTGCCGCAGTCGCTGAATTATGGGGCTGGCTTCACTAAACCGGGCTGACTCTAGGGCAATTTGGCTGTCAATCTCGCTTAAACCGCTCATTAGCTGCTGATAGCGCGGATTTTGACTCAGGGCTGAGGCCGCGATCGCCTGCTCTGGTGACAGCTGTAATTGCTGCTGTAGATTGGCATACAGCACCTGCTGCTCTTGCAACAGCTGCTCGGTGGCGCGCTGTTGTTCTGCAAGCTGCTGCACCTGCACCGCAATCTGAGCGCCCTGCGAATTTGGGTCAATCAGCTCATAAGTCTGTTGCAGCTCTTGCACCTGCTCTTGCAGTTTATCCACTCTTTGCTGAAGGGTTGGTAGCTGATCCTCAATGAACTTAACCCCTTCACTAATGCGGGTTTTGCGATCATCTAGACTATATTGCAGGTACTTTTTCGCCAGCTCATCCAACACCAGTTGCGTCAGCACCGGATCATTGGCCTGGTAAGTAATCTGTAGCAGTTTGGTTTCAGTGGTGCGAGTTGTCCCTAGGCGTTGCACCGTCAGCCCTGCAATCAAATCGATGTAGCCAAATGCGGGATACTTTGACTGAACGTCAGTGTAAATGGCTTCTAGCACCTTAGGGCTGCGTAAAATTTCTAACTGTGTAGGATAATCCAAGCTAAAAAGGTCACGACTGGGGACTTGTCCCTCACTGCGGGTCAGCGCCGTCGGTTCAGAGCTGCGGGCTTCAGAGGTGACGGGTTCCACCAACAGTTGAAACCCACCCCGATAGGTCGGCAAATCGCCTGCGGTTGCTAGCCATGCCGCAATCGATAAAGTTCCCGTAATCCCCGCAATCAGCAGCCCTTTGCGCTGAATGATGCGCAGTAGCGATCGCGGAGACAGTCCACCTCCTTTTTTGGCGGGTGGCATATCGGCAGCGTCATCACCCGCCAACGCTTGCGGTTCTAGTTCTTGCGTCATCGTAGCCTCATTTATATGGTGTGGCCAATCTGGACGATCAAGGAGTGCTGCTACCGCCTGTCAATCCCAAGCCATCTAATACGCGGAAGATTGAGAAGACTCCATTGAGCGGACTCAGCAGCGTCCCCAGAAAATCGGAGGTGGAGGCTAGCGTGGAACGCCCAACCATCACAATGTCACTGCTGTGCAGGGGCGGATTGGTTTCCTCATTGATGCCAGCGGTAAAGTCAACTGCAACGCTGCGATTGGTGACGCTGCCGTCTGGGTGCAGCCGAATTAGGGTGACGCGGCTGCGGCGCGCCCGTTGGCTATTAAACCCGCCTGCTGCCAGAAGCGCTTGATTTAGCGACACATTCGGCGGTAGGGCAATGGCTCCGGGGCGCATCACCTCGCCTACCACATTGACGCTGATCGTAGTCGGTGACAGGTTAGAGGCCGCTAGTTGAGATGTCTCAGCCGGGTCGAAGGCGATCGCCTCTGGGACTACTACCGTATCGCCATCCCGCAGCTCCACGTCTTGAGCCAGATCCCCAGTCTGCAAAAAGTTCCAAATGTTAACCGGGATAATTTGTTCGGTGCCAGTTGGGTGAGGCCGACGCACCTGAATGTTTTGGACATCGGCAATCTGGGTAATGCCGCCCGCTGATTGAATCGCCAACGTTACGGTCTGTTTTTGGGATGCCCCACCCGTCGCCGCGCTGACCGTATATACCCCTGGTCGGTTCACCTGCCCAATAATGCCAATGCGCAGCGGGCGAGACGCTAGCAGTGTAACCGTGATCAGCGGATCGTTAATGTAGGGAGTGTATTGGGCGGCTAATGCTTGCGCCGACTGTTCTAGCGTCAACCCTTGCACCGAGACTTTGCCAATCCAGGGCAGGTTCAAGCTGCCATCGGCCAAAATAGCGTATTGGCCATTGGCTCCGCTAAATTCAGGCACATCAAAAATGTCGATGCGGATGGTGTCGCCACCGCCCAATGTGTAGGCATTGTCTGCGGGAATCAGCGCGGGGCTGGTAACGGGAATGAGACTAGCGGGGGAATTTAACCCGGCGGTGGCAGTTTGAGCCGTAGCGATTTGAGCTGTGGCCAGGGTGCTAGAGGCGATCGCCAATCCCCAAAGCATGGCGGTTAGGGGCGATCGCATTGAGCCACTAGAGCAGAAAAAATGGGAATAAATCAGGGAGGTTCGATTGGCCATAGCGTGTTGCACCAGTAGGCGCTAAAACTCAGCGTGTGCTGCTATTACAGTTGGGATTATCTGGTCTTAGAGTGCCCAAGGCGATCGCCGGGGTATCAGGCGGAGGGGGCTGATCTCAGAAATGGTGCTTGGTTCAACGGGTCAGACCCTCGCGCCGACTATCGTTATGAATCCAGAGGCGACGGGCACACTGAAAGGGCACTTGAGGACAGCCCTGGGCTTACTTCCTTCTGGATTAACTTGTGAAAATTGCGTATTTAGTCAACCAATATCCCAAAGTCAGTCACAGCTTTATTCGGCGAGAAATTTTGGCGCTTGAAGCCTGCGGCGTTGAGATTGTCCGGTTTTCTATTCGCGCCTGTGGGGCTGAACTGGTAGATGAGGCCGATCGGCAAGAGCTGGTTAAAACCCAGGTCATTTTAGACGTGGGTATTTTGGGTTTGCTGACTGGGCTGGTGCGCGTAGCCGTGACCCGACCGAGATCCTGGTTTCAGGCATTGGGGATGGCGCTACGGCTGGGTCGAGGGGCAACGCGAAACCTAGCCTATCAGCTGGCTTATCTGGCGGAAGCCTGTATCTTGCTGAGACGGTTATCGGCTGCATCCGTCGAACATCTCCACGTTCACTTTGGCACAAATTCCACCACGGTGGCGATGCTGTGCCGAGCGCTGGGAGGGCCAACCTATAGCTTTACGGTGCATGGGCCAGAGGAATTTGACCAGCCAGAGGCGATCGCCCTGCGCCAGAAGATTGAACGGGCGGCCTTTGTGATTGCCATTAGCTCTTTTGGCAAAAGCCAACTCTATCGCTGCTGTGACCATGCCGACTGGGGCAAAATCCACGAGGTACACTGCGGCGTAGACGAAACGTTTTTAACCCCAAGTTCGATCCCCATGACCGAGACACCGCAGCTGGTATGTGTGGCGCGCCTCAGTCTGCAAAAGGGACATTTGCTATTGCTAGATGCGATCGCCCCCCTGGCAGCGGCTGGGTTGCCCTTCAAGCTAGTCCTGGTTGGCGATGGCGAACTTCGGCCTCAAATTGAGGCGCTAATTGCACAGCATCATTTACAGGAACGGGTCGAAATTACGGGCTGGGCTAGTGGTGCTAGCGTGCGGCAGCATATCCTCAATTCCCGGCTACTGGTGTTGCCCAGTTTTGCTGAAGGATTGCCCGTTGTGCTAATGGAGGCACTGGCGCTGGGGCGTCCCGTCCTCGGCACTTACGTGGCGGGCATCCCAGAATTGATTGAACCAGATGCCTCGGGCTGGCTGGTGCCCGCTGGGTCTGTCGAGCAGCTGACAGAGGCGATCCGCGCCGGATTGCAGCTGCCTGCTGCCGACTTGGAACAGATGGGCCAGCACGGTCGAGCGCGGGTGATGCAGCAGTACAATGCCGCCACCGAAGCCCGCAAACTGGCCGCTCTGATGCAGCATTATCCACTCGGTATTCTATCCCAGCAGAGGTAACGATGGCGTCCACATCCACCCTCCGGCGGTTAGCGGTCAGCGGCGTTGTTTGGACTATTTTGGGCTATGGAGCCAGTCAAGTGCTGCGGTTTGGCGGCAATTTGATCCTGACTCGGCTGCTGCTGCCGGAGTATTTTGGCCTCATGGCGCTGGTCAACATCCCCATTATTGGGCTGCAATTGTTTTCAGATGTGGGCATCATTCCTAGCATTGTGCAAAATCAGCGCGGTGATGAACCCGTGTTCTACAACACGGCTTGGACGCTGCAAATTTTGCGAGGGTTTGGCCTATGGCTATTTTGTCTGGCGATCGCCGTTCCGGTAGCCCAAATTTATGCCGAACCCCGGTTGCTGCTGCTAATTCCGGTGGTAGGATTCACGACCGTCTTGAATGGGTTTGAATCTACTGCTGTAGCCACACTGCGCCGTCATGTTGACTTAGCCAAAACGATTAAGTTTGATGCGCTCATGCAGGCGGCTTCCTTAGCCTTCATGCTGCTCTGGGCTTGGGTTAGCCCTACCATTTGGGCACTGGTAGGCGGCAACCTCATTGCGGCACTGCTGCGAACGGCACGCAGCTTCTGGCTGATTCCGGGTTATAAAAACCAGCTGGCCTGGGAGCACACTGCGCTGAAGGAGCTGTTTTCCTTCGGTAAATGGATCTTTGTGTCTACGGCGCTCACGTTTCTGGCCACCCAGATGGATCGGCTCATTCTGGGCAAATTGATCTCCGTCGAATTGCTGGGTGTATACGCGATCGCCTTCACCCTGTCAGACATTCCCCGACAGATGATCGGGGCGCTTGGCACCAAGGTCGTGTTCCCAGTCATTGCCCGGACGGCCAACTTGCCTCGGACTGAACTGCGCGCCCAGATTCTCAAGCCGCGTGGGCTGCTGCTGCTGGGGGCGGCGATGTTACTGGCCAGCCTAGTGGTGTTTGGCGATCGCCTCATCCTGGTTTTGTATGACGACCGCTATGCTGCCGCTGCCTGGATGCTGCCGATCATGGCGTTTGGCCTGTGGCACACACTGCTCTACAGCACAATGAACCCTTGCCTGTTGAGCTTAGGTAAATCGGCCTATGGTGCCTGGGGCAACCTGCTGCGGTTTGGGGCGATCGCCATTAGTTTACCTCTGAGCTTTGCCAGTGCAGGGCTGTGGGGAGCCGTGCTGGTCATTACGTTTAGCGATTTACCAATGTATGGTGTGGTGCTCTACGGGCTGCACCGCGAACAGTTAACGTGCTGGAAGCAAGATTTGCAAGCCACAGCCGTTTACATAGGGTTACTAGCGATGATGCTATGTGCTCGGTATGCGCTGGGGCTAGGACTACCCTCACTGGTTCCTCACTAAAAGGCCGTTTAAACCCCATGAGTCTTCTGGTTCCTCTGGTCATGTTTGGTTGGATTCCTGTCGTACTATCCCTATTTGTGCGGTATCCAGCCCGCCGTGCAGTCATTATTAGCTTTGTAGTGGCGTGGCTATTTTTGCCCCAGGCGGGCTATCCCCTACCCGGCTTGCCAGACTACACCAAAATGTCTGCCACCTGCTACGGTATTTTGCTAGCCACGTTTATTTATGATGCTGGGCGCTTCCGCGCCTTCAAACCAGGATGGCTAGATCTGCCCATGGGAATCTGGTGCCTCAGCCCAATGGCGTCTTCGATAGCGAATGATCTAGGTGCCTATGATGGCTTCTCTTCCTCAATGGAACAAGTGGTGACGTGGGGTCTACCGTATTTTTTAGGGCGGCTGTATCTGGGCAATTTAGTTGGGCTAAAACAGTTGGCGATCGCCATTTTTGCCGGAGGATTAGCCTACGTCCCGCTCTGCCTCCTAGAGTCGCGAATTAGTCCGCAGCTGCACCGCTTGGTTTACGGTTTTCATGCAAGTTTAGACTTTTCCCAAACGATGCGAATGGGTGGCTATCGCCCCACTGTATTTATGGTGCACGGGCTAGCGGTGGGTGCTTGGATGATGGCGGCAACGCTGATCGGCATGTGGCTTTGGTATGCGGGCGTACTGAAAAGCTTTTGGGGCAAACCAATCAAATTGCTCGCCTTGACGCTGCTATTTACCTTCATCAACTGCCGCTCCACCGGAGCCTATCTCCTATTGGTGATTGGACTTGGCGTTTTATTTGGGGGCAAGAAGCTGCGTACTACGCTGCCGTTATTGGTGCTAATTGCGTTCATTACTGGATATCTTTATCTAGGCGTATCGGGAGCCATTACCCCTGAGCGACGAGCACAAATCAATGTTGCGCTCACCAAAACCCTGAATGCAGAACGGGCGCAGTCTTTAGACTTTCGGCTGGCAAACGAAGAGATTTTGGGTGAGAAAGCGCGTGAAAGCCCGATGTTTGGCTGGGGAGGATGGGGGCGCGCTCGGGTGTATGACGATTACGGCAAAGATATTTCTGTAACAGACAGTTTGTGGATTATTGCCTTTGGTAATCAAGGTGTATTGGGTGTCATTAGTTTGTTTAGTTCCATTCTGTTGCCGTCTCTTTGCTTTTGTTTTTCGCGTTATCGACCGCATACCTGGAAGCATCCCGACATCGCCCCTGCGGCTTGTCTAACTGTGGTCAGCACGCTGTTTGCTTTAGATTGTGTGTTAAATGCCATGGTCAATCCAGTATTTACGCTAGCCTGTGGAGGAATTGCTGGGTTGGTAATGCATCCACAGGTCGTGAAACCAGCTCAAACGCGGCGGCTCCCTAAAAAGATAGCTCCATCTAAACGCCTAACTACCCTACAGCACTAATCCTAAGCAAACTCTGCAAAATTCATTCATCAACTTAGCGCCGTCCTCCGATAGTCTGATACCGCAAGGGGGAACTCTTGCTAGTAAGAACGATTACTAGTAAACAGCTCAAACGATCAAATCGACGCATTCACTCATTGCGAGCTAGACCAGATGTCAGATCCGCAGATATCAAACTCGTTTCGCATTGTCTATGCTGCTGGCCCTGGAGATGTAATTGCCACATATCAACACTGGGTCAAAGGAACAGACGACCCCGCTCAAGTGGCCGTCACCTATTCCAGCCAGTTCTATGATGTTTGTCAGTCGCTGCACGCGACGGGTTACATCCTGGCATCACATCCTAGGACAGAGCAGCTACAAGCCGGATCATTTAGATTAGAACATCGGCCAATTCTCTGGCAGCGATCGCCTCACATTCTGTTTCATCTGGGGCAAATCTGGTATGGACTACGCTTGGTGATCTCGGCTGTCCACTTTCAGGCAACGGTGGTAATTGTGGCCGACGGTACCACCCATTGGTTTGTGTTGGGGCTGCTGCCGCTCCTGGGGATTCGCGTGATTCCCTCGCTGCACTGCCTGCTGTGGCGAACATTTCAGCCCCAGCGTCGGGTCGAACAACTGCTGTGGCGGCTGAATCGCACTCTGTTTCGCGATCAGGCCACGGCAATCTTAGCTGTATCCACTGAGATTGCAAGGCAAGTAGAGCAATTGGCAGGTACTCTACAGCCACCAGTTGCTCTATTCTTACCAATTTACCGACGAGAACAATTTGCCGATTTGGCTCCCTCAAACTGGGGCACGCAAGATTTGAGTCAGGGGCGATCGCCTTTTCGGGTGCTGTTTGCTGGCCGCATTGAACCTGAAAAAGGGGTGTTTGATTTGCTGGAAATTGCCAAGCGGCTGGCCAGAGAAAGTCAGGGCGAGATCGTGTTTGACCTGTGCGGCGAGGGTACAGCGCTTGACGAGTTGCGGCAGGCAGTCCGCGATGCTGGTCTAGAATTAGTTTTTTTCTGCCACGGCCACTGCAATCAAGCGCAGATGCGGCAGCATTACGCCCAGTCTCACGTCGTTATTGCACCGACTCGCACAGATTTTGGGGAGGGGCTAAATAAGGTAGTGGTGGAAGGTGTCCTAGCAGGGCGTCCCGTGGTCACCGCCGCCACCTGTCCCGCACTGTCTTATGTTAGAGCGGCTGTAGTAGAAGTGTTGCCAGACGATCTGCAAGGCTATGGCGATGCG
>CASBQX010000311.1 GCA_949127925.1 Synechococcales cyanobacterium PMM_0002 | reverse complement strand
GGCAACGTAAACCAGTGGGCGATCGCCATTTCAGTCAACGGGTTAACCTCCTAGGACATGACTCAAAGCGGCTTGAGACGCTTGACGCTGGGCACAAAGTTGGTGCGAAACATCAAGCTTTGGGGCATACTTTAGCGTCTAGTCCTGACTCCGCTAGCCATTCCTACCGGGATCATTTACCTTTGCATCTTCTAACCTTTGACCATCGACAGCAGGGCAGATCCAGATCTGGCCAGCCTACCTACAGCCACCTATTTCAACCCTTCCCTTTAGCTAACTGCCCCGGTCGCAGGAGAGCGGTGCATGATATCCCAACCCCTCATTAAGCCAAAAATTCTGGTCGTGGATGACGAACCAGACAATTTAGATTTGCTCTATCGCACCTTCCATCGTGACTACAAGGTGCTGAGGGCAGAGAGTGGGCATGAAGCCCTAGAGATTTTGGCGCGTGAGGGCGAGGTCGCCGTGATCATTTCCGATCAGCGGATGCCGTTTATGAGTGGGACTGAGTTCCTTAGCATGACGGCAACCCGCTACCCAGACATCATCCGCATTATCCTCACCGGCTACACCGATGTGGAAGACTTGGTGGAAGCGATCAATTCGGGTAAGGTGTTCAAATATGTCACAAAGCCCTGGGATGATGAAGAGCTAAAAGTCGTGGTGCGTCAGGCTGTAGACACGCACAATGTCTTGAGGACGCGCACCCAAGAATTGCGGCGAACCCTGCGCCAAGAGTCGTTGTTGAATGCTGTCACGAATACGATTCGAGGCGCGCTTGACTACCGCCAGATTCTCCAAACCATTGTGGAGACGGTGGGGCATATGTTTGAGGTAGATTGCTGCATCCTTCGCCCCTTTCAAGATAGCCGGATGGATGATCAGGTGTTTGTCTATCAATCGGGGCGAGGGCGATTGGGGCAGACGGACGCTGCCGGGGGGCGCAGGCTAGACGATAAAAACAGCCTGGCGGACACGGTTTGGGAAACACTCCGGGTGCAAGTGATTGATCATGTGCAGGCCAGCTTAGACTCCGGTGGCGATACGCTGCCCCTAGCCTGCCGGCAGGCGTACCAAGATGCCAATATCCGCTCCAGCCTAGTAGTGCCGCTGATCTGTCAGCAAGATCTAATGGCGGTATTGGCCTTGCACCAGTGTGACCAACCTCGGGTGTGGCAAGAGGATGAAGTGCAGTTGGTGAGTATGGTGGCCGATCAGGCCGCGCTGGCGCTGTCTCAAGCGCGAGCCTATGAACAAGTGCGATCGCTGGCAACGCGAGAAGCATTGGTCAATACGATTACGACAGCCATTCGATCTACGCTTGATCCGCAAGAAATATTTGCAGCCATTACCCAAAAACTAGGGCAGGCATTGCAGGCAGACGGGTGTGCCCTATCGCTATGGACGGAGGGGAATGAGTTTGTTCAGTGCGTGGGGCTGTATGACGCCGCCCATGATGGAATAGCCGTGCTGGAGGAAGATGCCACCGGATTAGTGGAGGTGGCAGAGAATCCCTTTGACGCAGGTCTATTGGCCAATCGTTATCAGCTGCCTCTGTCTCAAGTGCCGATCGCCGGAAATCCTGTTTTACAGCAGCTATTGACGACCCAGGCGGCGGTCGTGATCCATGACCTAGCCGATCATCTAGAGATGAATATACTGGATTTGCCCGTGCGATCGCCGGCTCGTGCCCTACTGGTGGTGCCGCTGCTCACCGATGGCACCATCATTGGCAGCATTTCGCTGCGCCAGATGTATCAACCGCGCCAGTGGACGCCAGAAGAGATTGATTTAGTCCAAGCGGTAGGAGCACAGGCCGCGATCGCCGTTCAACAATCGCGGCTATATCAAAAAACGCGCCAGCAAGCCGAGCTGCTGCTGGAGTTAGATCGACAAAAAACTGAATTTTTTCAAAATGTTTCGCATGAATTTCGCACGCCCCTAACGCTGATGTTAGGGCCATTAGAGTCGGCAGTGGCGCAGCAGCAGGGGCTATCGCTGGCTCAGTCGGTGACTGCCCTGCGCAACTCTCGGCGACTCTTGCGGCTGGTCAACCAATTACTTGACCTGCAACGGCTAGATGCCGGACGCATGCAGCCCAGTTTTCGTCCGTGCAATCTGCTGAATTTTGTGATTCCGATCGTCGATTCATTTCGCCATTATTGCGAGAAAAAGCAGATTAACCTGGTTACCCGGCTCACCGAATGCCCACTGGTCTATCTGGATGTAGAAAAATTTGACAAGGTGCTCTACAACCTCTTGTCCAATGCCATGAAATTTACGCCAACGGGGGGCAGTATTACCGTCAGCGTCAGTCCTGCGGGCGACCATTGCTTCATTAAGGTGCAAGATACTGGGGTCGGCATTCGCCATGATCAAATCCCCCATTTGTTTGAGCGGTTCCGGCAGGCAGACGGTTCGGCTAACCGCAGCTATGAAGGCAGCGGCCTGGGGCTAGCGCTGGTGCGAGAGCTGGTAGAACTGCATCAGGGCACGGTATCGGTAGACTCTACCGTTGGCAAAGGGACGAGTTTTACCGTTTGGCTGCAAGCGGGCAGTACCCATCTTCCCGCCGACCAGGTGATTGAAATTCCGGCTGAGAGTGAGCACAGTCGTGCTCTAGTGGAATTGGCCGATATTGATGTTGATATCGCTGAGTTGCCTGAGCTGAAGGAGCCAATACGCGCTCTACGCGGGCAAGCCAACGCCCCCGATTCCGGCCTCACCGAGATTGAGGAGATCTTAGAATCGGTGATCCCCGCCGATCCGGAGACCGCCGCTGCCACTCTGTTGGTGGTAGACGACAACGCCGACCTGCGCTTGTACATTTGCGAGATCTTGCAGCAGGCTGGGTACCAGGTTTTGACCGCTGGCAATGGCTGTGAAGGGTTTCAGATCGCGCAAGAGCGCTCTCCCCAGCTGATCTTGACAGACTTGATGATGCCCCTGGTGTCGGGGATAGAGCTGATCAAACTCATCCGGCAGGATGAAGGGTTGAAGGGGACGCCCATCGTGCTAATTACCGCTAAAGCAGACGCCGAAACCCGGATTGAAGGCACAGAACAGGGAGCGGACGGCTATCTATCTAAGCCGTTTAATTCTCGTGAACTGCTGGCCGAGGTGCGTAACTTGCTGGCTCTCAAACAAAGCGAACGCCGGGTGGCCGAGTTGAATACCTACTTGACCGAATCGGTGCTGAAGCGATTCTTGCCGCCTTCACTGGTGCGTAAGGCCGCTAGGGGCGAACTGGCACTCGATCTGCGCCCCGAACCTCGGATGATTACGATTTTATTTAGCGATATTATTGGCTTTACCCAACTTTCCAATACGCTGCGATCGCGCCGAGTTGCCGAGCTGTTGAACGAATATTTGACCGAGATGACCCACGCCATCTTCCAAAACGGTGGCACGGTCGATAAATTTATGGGCGATGCGATTTTGGCGATTTTTGGCGCACCCGAAGAAATTAGCCCGAATGAACAGGTGAAACGGGCGATCGCCACCGCTCGGCAAATGTACCACACTCTCGATAAACTCAACGAACGGTGGCAGCAGCAGGGGATCAGTCGGGTCGAGTTCCGCTGCGGCATTCACCAGGGCACAGCGGTAGTGGGCATGTTTGGCGGGTCAGAGCGCGCCGACTACACCGCCATTGGGCCTAGCGTCAACATTGCAGCCCGAATTCAAGAAGCGGCTGAACCCAATACCATTCTGGTGTCTGCGGCAGTGGCTGACTACCTAGAGCAAGATATTATTACCAAGTGTCGCCCGCTAGAACTCCGAGGGGTAGATGAAACAGTGCTGACGTTCTCGATTACCGTCGATCATCTAATCTGAGCGGTTGTATCTGAGCGGTTGCAGACAAATCTTGGCAGTTGTATCTGGGCGATCGCAGATAAATCTTGGCGATCGACGGCGCGATGGCCTTTGCCCTGTTAGAATACGGAATCGCGGCGTCCGCTTCCAGTCTTCGCACCGCGTTTCTGTCTGCTAGCTCACTTTCTATCCGTCTGCCTAAGGATCGCGAATTACTATAAACTGCTTGCCAACGGGGTAGCTCAGCTTTCCCCCTGAGCAAATGATAAGCAATACGTTCGCACCCCATCCTAAGACTGGTGCCAATTATGGCGACAGACCGATGATATTTTTGGAGTCTTATGTCCTTTTCCGCTCTCGGTCTGTCTCATGAAATTGTGCGCGCTGTTACGGCACGGGGCTACACCGAGCCTACCCCGATCCAGCTTCAGGCCATTCCTACTATTCTCAAAGGCAATGATATATTGGCAGGTGCCCAAACTGGGACAGGCAAAACGGCTGGCTTCACGCTGCCCATTTTGCAACTGCTCTCCAAACAAACGGTTAAGTCTGCCCCCCATCGGCTGCCGATTCGGGCATTGATTTTGACCCCGACCCGAGAATTGGCCGCGCAGGTAGAAGAAAGCGTCAAAGACTATGGCAAATACCTCAACTTGAGTTCGATGACGATGTTTGGCGGCGTCAACATCAATCGCCAGATTCAGCGGTTGAAAGGCGGCGTCGATATTTTGGTGGCCACGCCCGGTCGCTTATTAGACCATGTCCAGCAGCGAACGGTGGATCTGTCCCAGGTGCAAATTCTGGTACTAGATGAAGCTGATCGGATGCTAGATATGGGTTTTATTCGTGATATTCGGCGAATTTTGGCGCTATTGCCGCAACAGCGGCAAAATCTGCTGTTTTCCGCCACTTTTTCCCCTGAAATTAAAGAATTGGCTCAGGGGATGCTGAAGCAGCCTGTGTTGATTGAGGTAGCGCGCCAGCAGGACACTGCCGAGCTGATTGCGCAAAAGATCTACAAGGTATCACGCGATCGCAAACATCCACTGCTGACCCATCTAATCAAGCAGCACAACTGGTTTCAGGTGCTGGTCTTTACCCGCACCAAGCATGGTGCCGATCGCCTGTCCAAACAGCTGACCCACGATGGCATTCCATCGCTGGCGCTGCACGGCAACAAAAGCCAGATGGTGCGGACGCGGACGCTGGCCAAGTTTAAAGACGGCAGTCTGCAAGTGCTGGTCGCCACAGATATTGCCGCTCGCGGCATTGACATTAGCGACCTGCCGCATGTGGTCAATTTTGATTTGCCCCATGTGCCCGAAGATTATGTGCACCGGATTGGCCGCACCGGGCGGGCTGGGGCTGAAGGCGAGGCGGTGTCTCTGGTGTGTGTGGATGAGCACAAGATGCTAGCCGATATTGAAAAGCTAATGAAGCGATCGCTCCCCCAGGAAATCGTCAGTGGGTTTGAACCCGATCCCAATGCCAAAGCTGCCGTAATTCCCCAAAAAGGTCAGCAGCAGCGACGCTCGCCCGGTCAGAACCAAGCCCGCTCAGGCCGAACTTCTGCCAAGCCATCGGCTCGACCAGACACGGGCGGCGGCGGGCAGCCCCGTTCGCAGTCGGCTAATTCGAATAATCCGAACCGTCCGCCATCGGCAGGTCGTCGCCCCCGTTAACCCCAGAAATTCGGTAGAGACGCGATTCATCGCGTCTAATTTTGATTGGATGCGATGAATTGCGTCTCTGCGGGTTAAATCACGATTAGACGCGATGAATCGCGTCTCTACGGGGTGATTGCGTTTCTGCCGATTTCTTTGCCTTTGGCGATTGCCGATTGGTGGGCGTCCAGGTATTCTTTTCCACCCAGCATCACGTCGCCGTAATATTCGTAGGGTTGTGTGCCGTAAACGGGCAAGGGTGGGTCGTCGGGATAATCTTCTTGCGCTTCTTCCACGGCGGCTTTGAGTTGCTTGAGGCTGAGCCGTTGCACAGGAAAGTAATAGAGTTCGGGCGCTATTTTTTTGAGATGCGGCAGGGTGGGATCAATGATTTGCTCCTCTAGTTCTAGCCAGCCGTGTTCGAGTACCTGAACGGGCTGACTTGCCAGCACCACAAACCCCTGCACATAGGTGGAATCTGGGGTGGCGATCGCCGCTCGATGGGCATTGTCAAACGGGGTGGCGGCTTTGGCCTTGATCTGCTGGCAGAGTTCAGCAGAGCGGGTTTTATCGAGTGGCTGGTTCATGCTGTGTTTGGGTTTGAGCTAATCCTATTCTCTGCCAATTCGGGTAGGGTTGCCAAAAAAAACAGCGCTGCATCACCTTGAGTTGAGCCGATATCAGCGCCGATTTTTGAGCGTCAAGGCCAAAAATCGCTCGGTGTAATACAGCGTCAGTTGATTGCTGACGCCGTGAAAAATGGTATCAAAGGCATGTTCTGCCCAGGGAATTTCTAGATACACTACCGGACTGCCGACCCGCTGCAACTGGGTGGCAAGGCGGCGACCAAATTTGGCCAAGACGATGTGGTCGCGATCGCCATAGACCAACAACGACGGCGGCAGCGGTCGCGTGACAAAATTCAGCGGAGATGCAGCCCGGTAGCGATCGCCCAATTCCACGGGTGTGCCGCCCAAAAAGGTGCGGAGTACCTCGCGGGTGTTGATGGGGTCGGGCTGGGGCAGGTCGTAGTAACCCGCAATTAAATCGACGGGGCCATAGTAGCTGACCACCGCTTTGAGGGGCGGGGCATTGGGAGCATACGCAGCCAGCAATGCCAACTGGGCACCTGCCGATCGCCCCAGCAGCGCCATCCGAGTTGGGTCGGTTTCATACTCGGCGGCATGAGTTTGGATGAAGGCTAGTGCTGTTTTGACATCTTGGAGCTGCGCTGGAAACTGGTAGCGCGGAGCCAGTCGGTAGGCGATCGCCCATACCACATAGCCCTGAGCCGCCATGTAGCGGCTAAATTCTGCATAGTCAGACGGGCTACCGCTTTGCCATGCTCCGCCATGAATCACGATCAGCGCTGGATAGACCCCCACCTGCGGCGGTCGATAAATCTCTAGCGATAGCGGTACACCGTCGGGTTTAGCAAATACGATCCCCGATGTGTGGCGTACCGGGCGATCGCGAATGCCCCGCAAGGCATCGAGCAACACAAACGGCTGCGATCGCAGAGGTACGGAATTGGTCGGTATATCTGCCCTGTAACCGCTACCAAAAACCTGAACCATCGCCGC
>CASBQX010000310.1 GCA_949127925.1 Synechococcales cyanobacterium PMM_0002 | reverse complement strand
TTCTAGGGTGCCGACTAAAAGCCGCTTCACAACCGCCCACCTTGGGGATTTCAACCGCTTCCATTTTAACTAAAAGCCGCCCTAAAAGGGCAGGGTTTTAGACCCATTTTTTTGATAAACCAGGTAGTGAGCCGCAGACAGTAAGTCTGAGTGAATCCGAGTGGGTTCAAACTTTTTGAGGTAGGTTTGGCTGCGAATGCCGCAGGTGAGGGCAATCGTAGGGATATCGGTGGCCTGTCCGGCCAATACGTCGGCTTCGGTGTCGCCCACCATCCAGGCCGTATGCGGAGCAATGTCGCCAAAGCTGGCGATCGCCTCCGTTAGCAGTTGGGTCTTGTGGTCAGCATGGTTAAGATAGGCTACGCCTTGGTCTTGAGCGCCCCAAATGCCGCTAAACATCGACAACAGGCTATGACTATTGAGAATTTGGATAGCCTGTTGCTGGCAGCGTAGCGTCACCAACGCCAATCGTGCCCCCTGATTGTGGAGCATGGTCAGCGCCCAGCGCACACCGGGTTGCAAATAGTCTTGATCGAGCAAGGTGGGTTGATTCACGATCTGGACAACCTGCCGCAAAAACAGATCAATCTCTGCACCCGATAGCCCAGAGCGCATCGCAATCTCAACATCGGGGACGCGGTTCTGCTTCATTTGCCAAAACTGTTCTTTGGTTAGCAAATGAATCGGTAGGGTAATTCCTGTCGCTTGATAGTTGGCCTGCACCTCTGCCAAACCCAGTTGGTAGGTCTGATAGTACCGATCAGATACATCGACAATGGGTCCGTCGAAATCGCAAAACACAGTGAGGGGAGAAAACGCCTGCCGTTTGGTGGACAACGGGAGTAGGTTGCGTCGATTGCCCTGCCTTGAATCTATGGCTGTGCCGCTAGGCATAGATTATTACCAAAACTACTTTTAATGAAACACTTATTCACACTAACAGCCAAAAACATAAGTCGTCAACCGAAAAACAACTTTTTTTGATATAAAAAACTTATGTAAGCAAGCAGTCTATTTTTTCTTACCGAATTTGGCTTTCAGGTCATCCAGTGTGGAAGCTTTGGGTTGGGTCTGGTTCTCGGCTGACGATCGCTCTGGTGGACGTTTTTGAGCTGGGGCTTGAGGCGATCGCCCCGAAGCCGATTGCGGCGATCGCGCGGCGGGTTGGGAGGATGGGGAACTACCGCCATCTGGGCGTGTATCTGTACGGATATCTGTACGCATGGACAGGCTAATCCGTTTGAGTTTTTCGTTTACCTCCATAACTCGCACCTTCACCACCTGACCGACTTTGACAATTTGCGTCGGATCGCTAACAAACCGATCGGCCAATTGCGAGACATGGATTAGGCCGTCTTGATGGACGCCAACATCGACAAATGCGCCAAAGTTCGCCACATTGGTGACTACGCCTTCCAGTTCCATTCCCACTGTCAAATCCGACAGTTCCTTGATCCCCGGCTTAAATGTGGCGTATTTGAATTCGGCGCGGGGATCGCGTCCAGGTTTTTCTAGTTCTGCCAGAATGTCGCGCAGGGTGGGTTCCCCGATGGTGTCAGTAGTGTATTTTTTTAAGTCGGTTTGCTTCAGTCGTGTCGCCACTTCTGCAATCTGAGTCAGCGGCAGGTCGAGATCTTTGGCTATGTGTTCGACCAATTTATAGCTTTCGGGGTGAACGGCGGTGTTGTCGAGCAGGTTGTCGCCGTTGCGGATGCGCAAAAAGCCAGCCGCTTGCTCAAATGCCTTGGGGCCGAGTTTAGCCACCTTCAGCAGCTGCCGACGGTTGCGAAAGGCTCCATTTTCGTTGCGGTAGGCCACTATATTGTGGGCGACGGTTGCCGACACGCCGGAGACTGCCATTAACAGTTCTTTGGAGGCGGTGTTGAGATCGACGCCGACGTAGTTGACGCAGCTTTCTACAGTTTCATCCAGCTTTTTCTTCAGCAGTTTTTGATCGACATCGTGCTGGTATTGCCCAACGCCAATGGATTTGGGATCAATTTTGACCAGCTCTGCTAGCGGGTCTTGCAGACGACGGCCAATGCTGACCGAACCTCGGACGGTGATGTCTTGATCGGGGAATTCGGCGATCGCCACCGGGCTGGCAGAATAGACTGACGCTCCGGCCTCGTTGACAATCACAGCGATCGGCTTTGACTCTAGTGAGCTTAAAACTTCTTTGACAAACTCATCCGTTTCTCGACCAGCGGTGCCATTGCCAATGGCAATGAGTTCAATCTGGTAGGTTTTGATTAGCTCTGCTAACGTGCGTCCTGCTTGCTGGCGCTGGCTGGCAGACTGATGCGGAAAAATGGTTTGATACTTAAGAAACTTGCCCGTCTGGTCAAGTGCCACGACTTTGCAGCCCGAACGGAAACCCGGATCGATCGCCAGCGTTGGCTTCATCCCCGCCGGAGCCGCCAGCAGCAGTTCTCGCATGTTGGCTTCAAAGGTTTTGATCGATTCGATATCGGCTTCTTGCTTTTTAACCGCACGCACGTCGGTTAGCAGGGAGGCTTTCATCAATCGATTAAAGGCATCGTGCAGCATGGTGCGGTAGAACTCACGCACAGGCTTGGCTCTGGTGCGGATTTCTGCTGATTCCAGGTAACCCAGCACAGCGTCTGCGTTGAATTCTAAGGTCACCTCTAGCACTCCGTCTGCTTCGCCCCGATACAGCGCCAGCAGGTTGTGCGAGGGAATGGTTTTGACCTTGGCCTGGTAGCTGCGGTACATCTCAAATTTGGTAGAGCCTTCAAGGTGGCTAGCCTTAACACGCGAGGTCAGCAGACCGGATGTCATCAAGAATTCGCGCAGGTAGGCGCGGTACTCAGCTTGGTCAGCCGCCGATTCGGCCAAAATGTCGGAGGCACCACTCAGCGCCTCGGCAACGGTTTGCACACCCGAATCGGGCGTCACATAGGCCGCTGCCGCTGTTTCTAATGCGTCTGCTGCTACCGTGGCTGTTGAGGGGCTGTTGAGTGATTTAATCAGAGCTGCCAGCGGTTCTAGCCCTTTTTCGCGGGCAATGGTGGCGCGAGTGCGGCGTTTGGGGCGGTAGGGTAGGTAGAGGTCTTCTAGCTCGGTTTTTTGTAGGCAGGTTTCAATGGTGGTGCGCAGAGCGTCGGTGAGCTTACCTTGCTGGGCGATCGCTTCCAAAACAGTGCGCTTGCGGTCTTCCAGCTCAGTCAAATAGGCGTGGCGATCGCCCAATTCACGCAGCTGAGTCTCATTCATTTCGCCCGTACGCTCTTTGCGGTAGCGCGCCACAAACGGCACCGTTGCGCCTTCGGCAAATAGCTCCAGGGCATTTTTGATCTGAACGGGTTGCAGAGAAAGCTCGTCCGCCAGCAATTGAGAGATATCTAGCATTGGGTCTGTGGTCTAGAGAAGGGATCGATCTGGAGATAACTCTATAAAGTATGCAGGGTTTTTAAACCTCGGGCACTACTCGTTCAGCCCTAACGTCACGATGCATACCCTGAACGCGTGAGCGCAGCTCTTGGCAAGCATGGGTAACCTGTCAGGATTTCGACCGCTAGACCTGCAATTTGTGCTAATGTTAGGGGCAATTGTGGCATTATATGCAATTGGTCTAAACCAGCCATTAAGTCGCTCCTCTACAGATGAATAATATTTGAGATCCTATGGACTTTAGGTGTGAGGAACTTAATATGGTGTGTACTTAAAAATACCCGGTTTGTTCCCTATGCTCAATCGTTAGCCTTTCAGGTCGATTAACTGTCTATATCGACATCTTCTCTGCATTCATTAATTGAGTTTTTGAATGCGCGATCGCGTTCTCTCAAGCGTTCCTAGAACTAATACAGCGCGGTTCACAGCGCTGTATTCAGTTCTAACCTGCTCCCTGTTTCAAATTTGAACCATTACTGATTCACTATGCGAGCCTTACTACTCTATCCTCTCTTCCCTCAGTCGTTCTGGTCTTTTGACAAAGCATTGGAGTTGATTGGTCGCAAGGTTTCTCTGCCGCCACTGGGGATGATTACCGTTGCCGCAATCTTGCCTCAAACTTGGGAATTTCGTCTCGTTGATCGCAATGTCGAATATGAGACAGAAGCAGACTGGTACTGGGCAGATTTAGTGATTATTTCGGGCATGATTGTGCAAAAGCCCGACATGATCTACTTGATTGAACAAGCCAAACGGCGGGGCAAAACGGTTGCTGTTGGCGGGCCATATGTGACCTCAGTTCCCGAAGCCGCTCTAGCCGCTGGGGCTGATTTCTTGGTGCTCGATGAAGGCGAAATTACCTTACCTATGCTAGTTGAAGCATTGGCCGCAGGCAAAACCTCGGGCGTCTTGCGGGCACCCGAAGGCGAGCGTCCCGACGTCACTGGCACCCCCATTCCCCGCTACGATCTGCTCAACTTGGGCGCTTACAACGAAATGTCAGTCCAGTTTTCGCGGGGCTGTCCATTTCAGTGCGAGTTTTGTGACATTATTGTCCTCTACGGGCGCAAGCCTCGCACCAAGGATCCAGCCCAGCTGATAGCAGAATTGCAGCGGCTGTACGACCTAGGCTGGCGGCGATCGGTGTTCATGGTAGACGACAACTTCATCGGCAACAAACGCAACGTGAAGCTGATGCTGCGCGCACTCGTCCCTTGGATGGTTGAGCGCAAATATCCCTTCCGCCTGTCTACCGAAGCGTCTATTGACTTGGCGCAAGATCCGGAGCTGATGGAGCTGATGGTTCAGGCCAACTTTGCGTCAGTCTTTGTCGGCATCGAAACGCCTGACACCGATACGTTAGCGTTAACCCAGAAGTTTCAAAATACCCGTAATTCTCTCTTAGAATCTGTCGAAGCCATCAACAGAGCCGGACTGGGCGTGATGGCCGGGTTTATTTTGGGCTTTGATAACGAAAAGTCTGGAGCCGCGCAGCGGATTATTAACTTTGTCGAATCGACTGCCATTCCCAAGGCCATGTTTGGCTTGCTCCAAGCATTGCCCAATACCGCTCTGTGGAAACGGCTTGAAGCGGAAGGTCGCCTGCTAGATTCTGCTAAAGACATTCAAGGGCACCAAATGTCGTTGACAAACTTTGTGCCGACCCGCCCTATTGAAGAACTGGCGCGCGAGTATTTGAGCTGCTTCTGGGAACTCTACGAACCCAGCCGCTACCTGGCTCGGGTCTATCGGCATTCGATGCGGATCAAGCCTGTGCCCCATGCAATTCCTTTCCGCATGTTGGAGTTGGTAGAACTGCGGGCTGTATTCACGATCTTTTGGCGGCAGGGGATTAAGCGCAGCACTCGCGTTCAATTCTGGCGTCAGTTGATTGGCATTGTGCGGCATGACCCCAAGGTGATTGTTTCTTACTTAAGCAGTTGTGCATTGCTGGAGCATTTCTTGCAATATCGCACAATTGTGCGAGATGAGCTGGAAGGGCAACTGGCTCAGGCGGCGGCAGCCCCTGTGGTCGAGCGTTCTCTCACCTCTAGCTCTCTGTAAAAATGGCCGGGAGCTTAAGACTGCCGATCGGGCTGAGACTTGATGCTTAAGCCAAATTAAATCTGTTTTATACAAAACCAGCGTACCTCGACCGGGGTGCGCTGGTTTTGTATGGAAAGGAGCGCTGAGGGGGGTGAGGCTGAGATCAAAAAGGGCGCGGTGATATTAAGTTTTCAGCCTATCCCTTAAACCCTTGACTATGATGGCAACAGATATCACGGCAACTGAACATGGCAAAAGACCCAGGTAACAACCTCAATACAGCAAGGCGCTTTCCGATTGGCGCAACCAGTCGTACCCTTAAAGACACCCTGAGTCCAACCGATCGCCTCGACATCTGGAAGTTAAAACTGCGGGCGAGTAATTTTAGCGTGGCGCTGACGGATCTGGCAAAAAGCACCAATGCCGATTTGTATTTGCTCAACCGTAAGGGGCAGGCGATCGCCAGCTCCACGCGCAGAGGCAACAAAAACGACACCCTCAACAATCTGCTGATCCCTTCGGGGACGTACTACGTAGCCGTGCTGTTAGCTGACACTAGCGGCAGTACAAAGTATGACTTAACCATGTCTGCCCCTGCCCCTACCGATTTTTTGGGCAACACGTTTGACCAAGCGTTTGGGTTGAATGTGACCTCAGCAGGGACTACGTTTTCCGAAGTCGTCACCAAAGCCGATCCAGATGATTTTATTCGCTTTCGTCTGCCTGCCCCCGGACAGCTAAAGCTGAATTTGAAAAACTTGAGCGGCAACGTTGACCTTGAACTTTACGATCGCAATCGCACCCTGATTAAACGCTCGGCCAACCTCAAAACCATCAACGAAACCATCTCCCGACGGCTAATTGACTACGGCTCAATTTTCTATATCCGCACAACCCACAAACCCGGTAAAGATGGCGTCTACACCTTCAGCTATAGATTTACCCCCGACACGCAAACAGCAACCGCATCGGGGCTAAAATTCGTTAATTTGGTGCCAGGTAGCGGGATCACGCCTACTGCTGGACAAACTTTGTCTGTTCAATACACAGGCACGTTAGAAAATGGCGCAGTGTTTGACACCTCGCGCGATAATAATCAGCCATTTGTCTTCAAACTAGGCAGCAATTCGGTCATCCCAGGGTTTGAGGAAGGCTTGAGCAGCATGCAGGTGGGGGGGCGGCGGCAACTGATCATTCCGGCCAACCTAGCCTACGGTGCCACGGGTTCCGGCAGTATTCCGCCCAATGCCACAATCATTTTTGATGTGGAGTTAGTCGCGGTTAGTTAATTATTCACCGAATATGGTGTGGGAGATTGAGGAGATCACGATGGTGAAATTGAATTTGCGCTGTGGATGGGCGATCGCAACTGCGCTGCTGCTGCCTTTGGTGGTGCCGCTAGCTGCCCTAGCCGAATTGGCGACGCTGCAAGGGCAACCGGGTAGCCAAGTTAACGTCCGGCGTTCGCCTTCGACCAATGCCGCGATTGCCCATTACGGACTAGGGGGCGATCGCGTCGATGT
>CASBQX010000309.1 GCA_949127925.1 Synechococcales cyanobacterium PMM_0002 | reverse complement strand
TCCTGGTGAAATTCAGCGGATTAACCAGCGTCAGGTCTACATCATTGCAGGCACCTTGGCCGAAGGCGCAAGCTTAGGAAAAGCCTTAGAAGAAGTCGATCGCATCATCCAAGGAATTGAGTTGCCCCAGGGTGTTAGTCGTCTGCCCAGTGCGGCGGCTCAAAGCAATCAAGATATTCAGTCAGCGTTACCCTTGCTGGGCGGACTCGCGGCCTTTCTAGTGTTTGTCGTGATGGCTGTGCAATATAATTCGCTGGTCGATCCGCTGGTGATTATGTTTACCCTGCCGTTGGCTCTAGCCGGCGGCATTTGGGGATTGTTTCTGACTCAAACGGCGATCGGTGCCACGGTGATTGTCGGTGCGGTGCTGCTGGTGGGGATTGTAGTCAACAACGCCATTATCATGATCGAGCTGGCCAATCAAATTCGGGAACGAGACGGATGCGATCGCCGCATTGCGATTTTGCAGGCTGCACCCCTACGACTGCGCGCCATTCTCATGACCACCATTACCACCGTATTGGGGATGTTCCCGCTGGCGTTGGGCTTGGGTCAAGGTGGAGAATTCTTGCAGCCCTTAGGCATTGTCGTATTTTCTGGATTAGCCCTAGCTACGGTGCTCACCCTATTCATTATTCCGTGCTTTTACTTGCTCTTGCATGAGCTATTTGGCCGCTGGTCACACTCAGACTTAGAACCCGTTAGCCCAAAATCATTCTCAGAGGAGAAGGAAGTGGTCAAATCCGGTTCTCCCCGCGAGTAGCCCAATGCATCACGAGAGGCTGGCATCAAAACAAAATTGACGGCAGGTAAGCACTGGCGAATCGCTTTTACCATGCATTGGACAATCATAATTGGCGCAAACGGTACAGTCTGCCTGGGTAGATAGAGCCACAGAATTTTGCGTCGCATATATACTAATCCCTTGACTGATGAACCCTCGGGCTTCCAGTTCGGAAATGCTGTCGCAGATGAGTAATGCCTTTTCAATCCCCAACTGCACCCGAGAAATATTGATCCGCTCTAGAGTTTTGTGAAACGTCTGCGCTTCTGTACGAATTTCGATCATCACTTTGCGCTCTTGGCTGGTAAAGCAGCGAGGTTTATCTTGCGCAAAGTGGTCTCGATATTGCAGGGTAAATGTGCCGTCAAGGTAGCGCAATGTGCGCATCATCCGCAGAAAGGGCACGGTGAAATTGCCTTCCTCGTCTAGGTCATACCACCAGGTTTTATGCCAAGCGTCATTCGGTAAATTCACAATCTTGTCAATTTGCTCGTCTGAGAAACCAGCCTGTGTCAAGATTGCCAGGGTCTGCGCCAGCGTCAGGGCATAACCCAACGTTTGCATTTCAGACTCGTAGCGCGTTAATTTTAGATACTCTCGCTGACGCAGTTGGGGTTCGGTCGTAGCCGCAACCCTGTCTTCAATTTCGGCTGGAGACGTGACTAAGACACAGTTCAATGATTCAAACTGAATCACCCCATCCACGGTTTTACGTGATTCTACAGGAATACCAATTTTGGAGGCAATGGCACCAATATGGTGAGCGCGGGCTAGAGGTGGCGTACAGTCCACCAGTAAAGACTTGAGGGCATAGGTGTCGGCGATCGCCAAAGCAATTTGTACGTGATCATGGGTCGTAATCACCTTGCACCGTTGCGGTTCAACCGGGTAGGTCAACGGATCGTGAGAGGGATCGTGAGACATAAGGCAACATCCTGCACTCGCTAGCCATGTTCGACCCGTGAACCTCATTCGTCGGCTCGATACATGATCTCACTATTGGGTTGATCTATTGTGCAGGCTTTAGCAGAAAGCGATCGCATTCCTCACTTTCTTTTAAGGAAACCGTGATGCTTCCTGGCGCTACGGTATGAAAATTTACATAATGCCGATAAAAAAGGTGAGTAGGCAAATGCCTACTCACCTAGTGGTCAGCGACTCATCTCTAGCCGAAACCTGTTAGCGACCGATGCCCACATAGCGGAACCCTAGCCCTTCTAGAGCAGCTTGGTCTAAGAAGTTACGCCCGTCAATGATCACAGGGTGGTTCATTAAGGTAGACATCTTGGCATAGTCTAAAGTGCGGAACTGCTCCCAATCGGTCACGAGTACCAGGGCATCGCAACCATCAGCCAAACGCTCGGGGTCAGTTTCCACAATCACATTCGATAGCCCGTGACGCATCCCAGTTTGCGACACCAGTGGGTCATACGCCTTCACTTTGGTGCCCAGTCGCGTCAGTTGCTCGATTAAGTCGAGGGCAGGGGCATCGCGCATGTCATCGGTGTCGGGCTTAAAGGTGAGACCCAACAACCCGACCGTTTTACCCTTGAGAATCTTCAGCACCTGCTGAAGCTTTTCAATCGTAATCAGGCGCTGACGCTGATTCACCGAGACAGCAGCCTTCAGCAACTGAGCTTCATAGCCATAGTCGTCGGCGGTGTGAATCAGAGCAGACACGTCTTTCGGAAAGCAAGACCCGCCCCAGCCAATTCCCGCTTGCAGAAATTTGCTGCCAATGCGAGAGTCCAGACCAATGCCTTTCGCAACTTGAGTGACATCGGCACCCACGCGATCGCAAATGTTGGCAACCTCGTTAATAAAGCTAATTTTGGTAGCTAGGAAGGCGTTAGAGGCATATTTCACCATTTCTGCCGAACTGATATCAGTGACCACTACAGGAACAGTGGGCGCACTCTTATCGTTAGCAAACTGGCGAGACACGATTGGAGCATACAGTTCCTTCATCGCGGCGATCGCCCGAGGTGACGTGCTGCCTAAAACAATCCGGTCAGGGTTGAACGTGTCAAACATCGCCGATCCTTCGCGGAGAAATTCAGGATTGCTGACCACATCAAACTCGGTGTCATTGGGTGCAGTGGCCACACCACCGCTCGGCACCATAGCCGCTTGCCGCTCGGCAACACCATCCATCACAATCATCCGCACCCAGTCACCCGAACCAATTGGCACGGTAGACTTGTTCACAATCACCTTGTAGCCGCCGTCAAGATGAGAACCAATGCCCCGAGCCACCGCTTCCACATATCGGGTGTCGCTCTCGCCCGTCGGCAGAGGCGGAGTCCCTACCGCAATGAACAGCACTTCGCCATGTGTGACTCCAGCACCCAAGTCGGTGGTGAACTCAATTTGCCCCTCTTGGATGCAGGATTGCATCAGGTCAGACAGCCCAGGTTCAAAGATGGGCGACTGCCCAGCCTTCATCAGCTTGACCTTTTCTTCATTGTTATCTACGCAGATCACATGATGGCCAATGTGGGCTAGGCAGACGCCAGTGACCAAACCTACATAACCTGTACCGATGACACATACACGCATGGAATCGTTAACCTCATTGATGATAATGCACTGTTTGCACTCGCTCTAGTGCTGCTCTGGCAGCTAGATTGGCTGCCCCGCTTCAACCGCCAACTTCAGTACCAGCTACATGATCCTAAGAGCAGGTAGCATCCTCAGTTTGACTAATAAATCCCTAGAATCGAGATAATCGCTTAACTCTAGCCGATTAGATGGAAGTTACAGTAGCAGCCGACGTTTTGGCAGGGCGATCGCCCACACGAGATTGAAAATCGTCAATCGTGATCCTCAGCCCCTGAGATAGAGGAACCGTTGGTTGCCAGCCTAGCCAAGTCCGTGCCCGCGTAATATCGGGTTGACGGCGACGTGGATCATCTTGAGGCAACGGTTCAAATCTGACCTTAGCATCAGGGTCCACCATCTTTTGCACCGTTTCTGCCAGCTGTAAAATTGTATACTCTTCGGGGTTACCCAAATTTACAGGACCAATATGGTCACCATTCATGAGCCGAATCAGCCCGTCTACCAGATCTGAAACGTAGCAAAAACTGCGCGTTTGGGATCCATCTCCATAAACCGTCAGCGGTTGCCCTTTCAGCGCTTGCACGACCAAATTACTGACCACCCGCCCGTCATTTTCTAGCATCCGAGGACCGTATGTGTTGAAAATACGAGCCACACGAATGTCTACGTCATTTTGGCGATGATAATCAAATGCCAACGTTTCGGCTACCCGTTTGCCTTCGTCATAGCAACTGCGAATCCCAATCGGGTTAACGTTACCCCGATAATCTTCGGTCTGAGGATGAATTTCCGGATCGCCGTACACTTCAGACGTGGAAGCCAGCAAAAACCGAGCCTTGACCCGTTTTGCCAAACCCAGCATATTCAGCGTGCCCATCACATTAGTCTTGATCGTTTTGACGGGATTGTACTGGTAGTGGACAGGCGAAGCGGGGCAAGCAAGGTGATAAATCTGGTCTACTTCAAGCCGGATTGGATCGGTAACGTCATGCCGGATTACTTCAAACCGAGGATGGTTAATCCACTGGAGGACATTGCGCTTGTTCCCAGTATAAAAGTTATCCACACAGATAACCTCTTGACCTTCCTCCATCAGTCTATCGATCAGGTGAGAGCCAACAAACCCCGCACCACCAGTCACAAGAATTCGCATAGTGCCTACTTGAGTTAAGTATTGAAAATCTACCAGAGCTAAACTATCTAAG
>CASBQX010000308.1 GCA_949127925.1 Synechococcales cyanobacterium PMM_0002 | reverse complement strand
GCGGTCATAGTTTGGGTTCCTTCAGTCGTTGTCAGGGTGGATCAGGACGTAGGGGTTTGACATTGCCAAACCCCACGGGGAAACTAACCGTTAGATTTTCTTGATCGCGAGGGACTTCAGGTAGGCATCGGGATCAGCCGGGTCAAACTTGACGCCGTCAAAGAAGGTTTCGACGCCGCGCGAGGTGTCTTTGGGGATGGCGGCTTCTTGCCCAATGGCCTTAGCGGCTTCGCGCCAAATGTCTTCCCGGTTGACCGTATCAATCAGCGCTTTTTTGTCGAGTTCGGCAGGCAGGTAGCCCCAGCGAATATCCTCGGTGATGAACCACAGGTCGTGACTCTTAAAGGGGTAGGACGCCGCGTCGTTCCAGAACTTCATCAGCAGCGGGCTATTTTCTAGCTTGCGCACGCCCATATCAAAATTGCCCTGTGCCCGTGCCAGAATGTCGGCCTCAGGCACCTTAAACCACTGACGCGCCGAGACAATCTTGCACATTTCGACTTTGTTGGCCGGATCTTCGCACCAAATTTGAGCCTCTTGCACCGCCATGACGATCGCCTTCGTCGCCTTAGGATATTGGTCAACCCATTCTGCTCGCATCGACAGCGCCTTTTCGGGATGGTCTTTCCAGAGTTCGCCCGTGATGACGGCACTATAGCCAAGATCTTGGTTAATGGTCTGAGCATTCCATGGCTCACCCACACAGAAGGCTTCCATGTTGTTGACCTTCAAGTTGGCAACCATTTGCGGTGGGGGCACCACAATGGTAGAAACATCTTTGTCGGGGTCAATACCGCCCGCCGCTAGCCAGTAGCGCATCCACAGGTCATGGGTGCCGCCGGGGAAGGTGACGGCGCACTTGATGTCGCCCTTGGCTGCTTTGGTTTTGGCAAAGGCTTCTTTGAGCGGCGAGCTGTCGGCACCGATTTTTAGATCCTTGTAGGAGTTAGCCAACGAAATACCCTGCCCGTTCACGTTCAAGCGAGCCAGGATGTACATGGGAACTTTTTTGTTGCCCTTGGTAATCTTGCCTGTAGACATCAGGTAAGGCATGGGGCTGAGGATGTGTGCCCCGTCGATGCCGCCGCCCGCAGAACCGAGTTCCAGGTTGTCGCGCGTCACTGCCCAAGACGCTTGCTTGGCCACGTCTACATCAGGCATGCCGTACTTGGCAAACAAGCCCTTTTCTTTGGCGATGATCAGGGGAGCCGCGTCTGTGAGGGCAATGAAGCCAAGTTTGGCCGTTGTGACTTCGGGAGCATCGGCAGCGCTAACAGGAGACGGCGCAGCGGGAGAGGCCGCTGTGCTGCTGGCGGGGCTACTGGTATTGGAGCCGCTGCTGCATCCATTAACGAGCACAGTGGCAGCGGTAGCAGCCCCGGCAGTGAAGATGAATTGGCGGCGTGACAGATTAGACATGGTTTATGTGCTCCGATGGGTGTGAGTGTGACTGAGAAAACGTGGGAAAACTGTTCAGGGTGAGTAAAGCCAAAATGGGATAAAGCAGCGGACGAGAGGCAAAATTGAGTTAAGGAACCCCTAGGTGCTCGATAGGGCGATCGCCGAGCACTCTCTAAATCATCTAAATTGCCTGAACCAACAACCTGAATTGCTGATGGGGATACTGATGGGTTTGGACGGTTTATGACAGCACGGCCACCTGCTTGGGCTGCGCCCCAAACTGTTCAATCAGCAGGTCGCGCAGCACCGGCTTGAGGTCGTCGCAGGCGATGCCTTTTCGCACACAGGTGCCGAGTTCAGCATGTTTGCCAACCTTGCCACCCATATACAAATCCACCCCTTCTGCCGCTTTGCCGTCTTTGCGAACTTTGGTGCCCATCAGGCCAATGTCGGCCACTTGGGGCTGACCGCAGGAGTTGGGGCACCCGGTCCAGTGAATCCGCACGGCGCGAGTAAAGGTGAGTTCTGCGTCTAGTTCTTCGGCTAAAGCCACAGCGCGATTTTTGGTTTCGATTAGGGCGAAGTTGCAGAACTGCGCTCCGGTGCACGATACAAGCGATCGCATTAACACCGACGGATTCACCGAAAACTTGCTCAACAGCGGCTCTTTCAACAGCGGTGCGATCCGAGAATCGGGCACGTCTGGGATAATCACGTTTTGCTCTACCGTCAGGCGAATTTCGCCACTGCCGTAGACATTGGCAATTCTGGCCAAATCAAACATGTCAGGTGCATAGAGCCGCCCCACAGGAATGTGCAACCCCACATAGTTGAGTGCGGGCTGTTTTTGGGCGTGAATGCCGATGTGATCTCGCTTATCCCAGAGGATTTCGTCCTTTAGGGCTGCTGCTATTAGGGGATGGCCAACCTGTTGTTCCACAGCAGCGCGGAACTTGTCCATGCCCCAGTCATCAATCAGCCACATCAGCCGCGATTTTTGCCGATTGGCTCGCAAGCCAGAGTTGCGATAGACCAGCAAAATCGCTTCGCATAGTGTGACCACATCACGCGGATCGACCCAGGCATTTAGCGGTACGGCAGCTTCACAGCGTTTGGCTGAAAAGAACCCGCCCACCAGCACATTGAACCCCAGCCGCCCATCCTTAAACGCCGGAATAAAGGCGATGTCGTTGATTTCGGCATGGATGGAATTGTCTCGACACCCGGCGATCGCAATATTGAACTTGCGCGGCAGGTTACTAAACGACGGGTTGCCCTCGCCGTTATTGGTAATCATGTCTTGCACTTTACGCACCAGACCCCGCGTGTCGATTAGCTCATCGGCGTCAATCCCCGCCACCGGAGACCCCGTGATATTGCGAACGTTGTCCATCCCCGACTGAATGCTGGTCAACCCGGCTTGTTCAAACTGCTGAAAGATATCGGGAATATCTTCGATGCGGATGCCCCGCAGCTGGATATTTTGCCGGGTGGTAATGTCGGCACTGCCGTCCTCGCCATAGCGCTGGACGACCTCCGCCAGCACCCGCATTTGGCCGCTGGTGAGAATGCCGTTGGGCATCCGCAGCCGCACCATAAACTGCCCCGGCGTCACGGGACGAAAAAACACCCCCATCCACTTCAGCCGATGATCGCGATCGGTCGCGTCCATTGCCTCCCAGCCAATCCGGGCAAAGTCTGCTAACTCTGCCTTAACTGCCAGACCATCTTTTTCAGATTTAAGTTTTTCAAATTTGTTGAGACTCGTCTCTACTGGGATTGTACTGGTCATAAACGCGTGACCTTTAGTCGCTAGCTGAACTGAATGTGAAACGGGCGAGGGCACCCAGATGGAGGAGATCCTGTCTGTGACAACGGTTACCCCTATCGGCGTTCCGTCATAAAAGCAACGTTAGGGCGATTACCTAGGGCAATTCGTATCGTTGATTACAAAATGTTGCGCGTCATGGACAAATCGCATTGGCATCATGCGAATTGCGCATGATGCAGCTCACTGAACCCGAGTCCTTCTGACTACAATCCGAGTGCAGCCGTTGAATCGTGTTGACTTTTCCACTGTTCAGCGCGACATATCGACTCTATTCGCCCAGGTAAACTGGCTAGACTCTTTTGAACAGCACTCCCCCTTCAAGCCGCATTTCTACTCACCCGCCTGAGCCAAGTTGGGATAGCGATGGCCTGCTGTCCCAGGCTCAAGCGGCGATTCAGCAGGGCGATTGGCCATTGGCGACTCAATGCGCCTATCAAAGCGTTCTGCAACTAGACGCCGTGCTCCAAGCCACCGCCATGTTGGATTCAACGCTCCCCACTGCCCTAGAGCATGACCTCGCCACCCTGCAAACGCTGGCGTTTCAGGTCTTAGAAGATGGTGACTTTCAAGACCGCTGGGATGTGGCCAAGGTATTTTCAGCGCTGGGGGGCATGCTGACTCACGCTGATGCGATCGCCCCTTTACCTGGCACATCTGGCACCGGATCTGGCACCGGATCTGGCAGCAGTGCCCCAAATCGGCTGGAGTCGTTAATTTCACCCTTAATCGACTGCTTGCAAGATGACGCTCACGATCCAGAACTGCATTGGTTTGTTACCCGAATCTTGAGCGAATTTCGGCAGGCCGATGTGCTGGCCGCACTGATTGACCTGCTGAAAACATCCGATACCGCAGACCTTCAAGATATTGCAGCCATGGCATTAGCTGGATTTGGAGCCACTGCCGTCCCCGCTCTGACCACGCTGCTAGAGGTTGAGCGGACTCGCCTGCTGGCTGTGCAAACCCTCGCCCGCATCCGGGAGCCAGCCTGCGTGGAGCCACTGATGCAGGTGCTGCATGACGACGATCCAGCCGTTCGAGCCGCCGCGATCGCCGCTCTGGGCAGCACCCGCGATCGCCGCATTCCCCACCTGTTGATCGAGGCACTGCAAGACCCCGACGCCGCCGTCCGGCAAGCTGCCGTCACCAATCTGGGCTTTCGAGCCGACCTGCTGCCCCAGGTAGATTTAGTCGTTTTGATTCAGTCGCTGCTAACGGATATCAATCCCACCGTTTGCCAACAGAGCGCGATCGCCCTGAGCCGACTGGCTACCCCAACGGCCACCGTTGCCCTAGCCGATACTGCCCAATCACCCCAAACGCCGCTGACCCTCCAAATAGAATGCGTTCGTGCCCTGGGCTGGATGAGTACACGGCCTGCCATCACGGCGCTCCATAGCGTTCTCCACCACCTACTAGCCAACTGGACAACCTACCCCGCGCCCGCAGACGTCGTTCTAGAATTAATCAAAGCCTTAGGCCGCACCAAGTCTGCCGAATTGCAGCATCAAGCCACAATCCATTTGATCGCCTACTTGCAAGCTTGCCCGCCCCCATTACAAACTCCGGCCATCAAACAGGCGATCGCCCTCGAACTGGCCACCCTCGGCGATCCCAGCGCCCTCGATTCCCTATTGCATCTAGCAACCGACTCGGAACTCAGCGTCAAGCTGCACGCGATCGCTGCCCTCAAACACCTCAACCCCACCCACGCCCACCAGCAGCTCACCGCCTGGGCAGCGGACGAGTCAAACTCTGATGCCGTTAGGCAATCAGCGGCGATCGCCCTCCAGGAATGGGGTTAATGTTTTAGAGGGGCTAAATTTGTGCGACACCTCCTGACCCTCATGCTTTCCTCCCGGTTCACTGACGCGTTTAGCTTTGCCGCAGAGCTACATGCCACCCAATTGCGTAAAGGGACTCCCGTGCCCTACATTGCGCATTTGATGGCGGTTTCTAGTTTGGCCTTGGAACAGGGTGCCACCGAAGATGAGGCGATCGCGGCCTTGTTGCATGATGCGATCGAAGACCAGGGGGGCGCTGTGGTGCGCGAGGCCATTCGCGTCCGGTTTGGTGAGACTGTAACGGCGATCGTAGACGGCTGCACCGATGCCGACACCATGCCCAAGCCGCCCTGGCAAGCCCGCAAGCAGGCGTATCTCGACCATTTGGCCACCGCATCCCCTTCGGTGCGTCTGGTTTCTGCCTGCGATAAGCTGCACAACTGCCGCTCGATCTTGGCCGACTACCGCATCCACGGCGATGCGCTCTGGGATCGGTTTAAGGGCGGTAAAGCCGGAACACTTTGGTATTACCGATCGCTCGTGCAAATTTTTCAGCAATTTGGCAGGACGCCGCTGATTGATCAACTGACTCAGGTTGTTTCAGACCTAGAAGCAGCCGTTGAGAGTCATCGTTAAGTACAGATCGGAGGGCGAACTGCCGTATCGCCCCTACTCTGATGCATTTCACTAGCATGAGAACCGCTATAAGAACCATCACTGATTCCCTTGTCGTCGTCTGTTGTCCAAAAATTTGAGCTGCTGATATAGCGCCATGACTTTGGGCAACCGCATGTTTCTCGCCTGCGCCGCTTTTAGCGGTGCGCCATACATCGCCTCCACCTCCAGGGGGCGGGCTTCGTCGTAGTCAATTTTCATGCTGGTGCGATAGGGCTTCATTTCGGCGGTATGCTCCAACATCTCTTCCTGAAAACCGGGCGGAATTTGCCGCCCTTGACCAGCAGCACCCAGGACTACTTCGGTCATCAGGTCGGTGGCGAGTTGGCGAGCCTGGTCATCCAACATCATTTCGGCGGTGGTGGCGTCTAGCACGACCGAAAGGCCATTGAAGGGGATGTTCCACATCAGCTTTTTCCAACGGGCTAAGACCAAATCTGCTGCTAGCGCGATCGGGATGCCTGCTCGCTCAAAGTCAGTGGCGATCGCCCGCATGCGATCGCTAACTCCCTTAGCCTGCCCCGCTGCGTCATACTCCCCGATTTCGATTTTTTTGTAGTCCAAATGCCGGATATGCCCTGCCCCCACCTTGTTGGAGCACAGAAAACAAAGTCCGCCAATGACCCGTTCGGCTCCAACCACATCGGCCACTGCGGCCTCTACACCCAGACCGTTTTGCAAGACCAAGACAACGCCACTCGGTTTTAGAACTGGCGGCAATAGCTGTGGGAGTAAATGGTTCTGGGTGGTTTTGAGGGCGACGACGACCACATCGCAGGGGGGCATGTTGGCTACATCTCGGTAAGCGTTGACCTGGGGCAGATTAACGTCGCCGTCGGGTGATTCCACCACTAGGCCAAACTGGCACACATGGTCATAGTCACTCCGCAGTAGGTAGTGAACTTCTGCTCCGGCCTGCTGCAACCGCGCTCCATAATAGCCGCCTAAGGCTCCGGTGCCAATGATGGCGTAATTCAATCCCGATAGGGCAGTCATGTTTCATTCTCCTGTCTGTGCCGTTTCAACGATTGTCTGACGTGAGGATACTACGGGATGGCGGATGGGGAATGATGGGTAAGGTTTGAGGGATGAGGTTTGAGGTTTGAAGAGGGGGGAGGAAGGATTATGGATGAGGGGATGGGGGGAATTTTGGGTCTGCTGCGGGCGCAGGTATTGGTGCGATCGCAGGGGGTGGCGATCGCGGAGTTGCGGCAGGGACGATCCGCGCTCTGCCCCGGCCATTCAACGCTGACGTTTGCGGAGTTGGAGTGGGCGTCGGCTCAGGTGGCGGGTCAGCTGTGGCGGGCGGGGCTGAGGTCGGGTGAGGCGGCACTGGTGTTGCAGCCCATGTCTGCCCATTTATATGTGGTGCTGCTGGCGCTATTTCGGCTGGGGGTAGTGGCAATGTTTATCGACCCGGCGGCGGGGG
>CASBQX010000307.1 GCA_949127925.1 Synechococcales cyanobacterium PMM_0002 | reverse complement strand
ATTGAGTTAGGCTCGGTGCGGCGAATTAGCAGAGCCGTGTAGCGAATTTTTTGGCGCACTACTACAGCCTGATATTCAGCGCCATGAATTACGGCATGGTGAAACCCTTCTAGCCGCAGAGACGACATTAGCAAAGATTGCAGCCCTAAAGCCTGAAAAATAGTCTGCACCCAGCCAACGTCAGTGCTTTCAGCGGTGGTGAAATATTCTTTGGGTAACCCACTGAGATCAAAAACAGCGGCTCCAATAATACAGTCTGCGTGCGACGTGGCACCCTTCCCAGAGGCGATATGTGGAACCGCTGTAGGTGAAGCGAGGTCAGACGACACGTCTAAGGGGTGGGACATAAAATCATTCACACAGTGAAACTCAAAATGCCTCAGACCTAGCAAGAGCGGAGCCTTTTAAGACATGACGCGCTTGAGGCTGATGGGAACATGACGTTCAACGGCTCCAAACCTTTCTCAGTCTATAGAACTAACGTTTAAGGATCGACCGTAAAATTGCGTGTTGTGGATTTAAAGGAGTGGCCAGTGATGAGCATTCTCAGCGCTGCCATTGAGTGGGGTTTCATGACGCGATCGCCACTACTCCTTCCAAATCGACTGCTAGCACACGTACCTCAACCTCGAGTCCTTGAGCCATCCACGCTGTGCACATCGCATCTGCCACAGACTTGGCTGCACTACTATGGCTCAGTGCCAGCAGCGTTGGGCCAGCGCCACTAATCACCAAACCGTATGCGCCTGCTACTGTGGCGGCGGCGCATACGGTTTCATAGCCAGGGATCAAGGTTTGACGATAGGGTTGATGAATCCGATCTTGTAGAGCATCGCGGAGCCACGAGCCACACCCCGCTTCTAGTCCGCGCAGCAGCAGCCCTAGATGAGCCATGTTAAAAATCGCGTCGGCACGGCTGTAAGTTGGCGGTAATACACGACGGGCTTCGGCGGTAGATAGTTCAAAGTTGGGGATCGCCACAACTGGAACAACCTCCTCGTGCCACGGGACGGGACAAATGCTCCAGGTTCCATCTATCCCCGTTGCGGCTAACCGACATCCTCCCAGTAGAGCGGGAACTACATTGTCGGGATGGCCTTCTAGAGCGATCGCTAGCGCCATCAGAGCCTCTGAACTGAGCGGCGAATTGGCCAACAGATTTGCACCAACCAGTCCTCCCACAATGGCGGTAGCCGAGCTGCCTAAGCCTCGGGCTAAGGGCACTTCTAAGTGGATCTCTATGTGAATGGCTGGTGGGGCTTGCCCCATGTGTTGATAAAACTTAGCAAACGCTTGATAGGCCAGATTGCTTTTGTCTGTGGTGACCCGATCGGCTTCTAAGCCCGTCACCTCAATCTGGACAGTCTGTGCGTCTCCGTCTGTGGTAGAAAACCGAAACCGATTGCGCAGGGTTAATGCGGCTCCTAAGCAATCGAACCCAGGGCCAATATTTGAAGTGGTTCCGGGCACGGTGACGGTGACAATTTTAGGCATACACACAGTGCAGTTGAGACAGTGCAGTTGAGACAGCAGAGTTGAAGACGAAGACAAACAGCAGGAAGCCTTTTAGGCTTGGGCTGAAGTCACTTCAGTAAATTACTTTACCAGCGATCGCCCCTCCAATCCTGGTCATAGCCGTGATTTCATCGCACTTACCCAGATCGGCCACGCCCAATATCATTAGCGGGTTCAAGCCCTGCGGTTTCTGCCAAGGTATACAGCGGTCGGCCTCTGACCTCTTCGTAAATCCGCCCAATATATTCTCCTAAAATGCCGATGCAGATGAGCTGAACCGCGCCCAAAAAGAAAATGGCCAGGGCTATAGTCGCAAAGCCCGTCAGCGGCGACTTTGGCTCAAAGACGCGCCAGTAAAGCACCAGAAACATCATCAGCAGGGCGATCGCCGCCGCAATTAAGCCCATGTAAGTAGAAAGGCGCAGGGGCACAATTGAGAACGATACCAGGCCATTAATCGCCAGCGCCAAAGACTTACGAAATGTGTACTTCACCGCTCCGGCAAAGCGGGGATCGCGTTCAAACTGTACAGCGGTTTGGCGAAACCCAACCCAAGCTCGCAGCCCGCGAATATAGCGGTTGCGTTCTGGCATGTGGTTGAGCAACTCTACGACACTTCGGTCCATTAAGCAAAAGTCGCCCGTGTCCGTTGGAATTTCAACATCCGCTAAGGTGCGCAGCAGTCGATAAAACCCGTAGGCGGTGGTGCGCTTGAGCCAGCGTTCCTGTTTTCTTTGCGTGCGGCGAGCGTAGACCACCTGATAACCCGCTTGCCATTCACGCACCATCTCCAAAATCAGTTCGGGCGGGTCTTGCAAGTCGGCATCCATTGTGACCACCACCTGCCCGCGCGACACATTCAAGCCTGCGGTGACGGCAATTTGGTGACCAAAGTTGCGAGCAAAGCTGAGATAGCAGACTCGGGCATCCTGCTCGCGCAGCTGGCGGATCAGCGGCAGGGTGCGATCGCGGCTGCCATCATCCACCAATACGAGTTCTGCCACCCCATCTAGTCGATCCATGACAGCACTGACGCGGCGATAAAGTTCAGAAATGTTGGCTTCTTCGTTGTAAGTCGGCACAACGATAGAGTATTTTGGCTGCATGGGAGACTTCAAACCAAAGGCGTTGATATCAGGCTCCAAACTTTACCTACATAGCTTTAAGCCTAGAGCTTTAGCTTTTAGATGGGAAGCCCCGCGTTCTACCTGTACCCAGGTGAGCGTCGGGATGAGAGGCGCGTCAATCGATGGGGTTCAATACCCCGGAGAT
>CASBQX010000306.1 GCA_949127925.1 Synechococcales cyanobacterium PMM_0002 | reverse complement strand
GACTTGCATGGTATCTTGTAAGTATTTATTACTCACATTGTAGCACTTATGGCTAACAAGTTGGAAAGGTTGAACGTTCGGATTCCCAAAGATGAGATGGATATTTTGAGGGACTACTGTAAGAAACACAATAGAAGTCTGAGTGATGTTATCAGGGAGTTCGTTCGTGCATTGTCAAGCTAATTGGCTGCTCCGCTTCGCTACACAGCCGCGCTATCCTTCCCCATGTCTGAAGCCAGGGGCTTGCCGCGCTTCCGGTCAAAATATCACATTCGTGACCTCTGTATTGACTACGGGTTTTTGTGGGTTTAAGTCCATCTCTACACCCGCCGCTTTGCAGTAGTTCTCAGCTATCTCCTGCGCATTGCCAATCATCCGCACCTCGTGATCCTCAATCCACAGGGCGCGATCGCACAGATTGACGACGCTGGGCAACGAATGAGACACCAAAATCATCGTGGTGTCACTACCCTTAAACTCTCGCATCTTCTTCACACACTTGCGCTGGAAGCGGATATCTCCTACCCCTAGCACTTCATCAATCAGCAAGATTTCTGGGTCAAGGTGAGCCACCACCGAAAAGCCTAAGCGCGCCACCATCCCTGATGAATAAACCCGAATCTGCTGGTCGATGAAGTCATCTAGCTCGGCAAATTGAATAATTTCATCCATCTTTTGCTGGACTTCGCGTCGGGTTAGCCCCATCAGCACACCGTTTAGGACGATATTTTCTTTGCCGCTTAGCTCGGGGTGGAACCCAGCTCCTAGCGCTAGCAAAGGCGAAATTCTACCGCGCACGATGACGCGTCCTTTGTTGGGTTTTAGCACGCCAGCAATTAATCCCAGCGTGGTACTTTTGCCAGCGCCATTGTGCCCAATAATGCCAAACTTTTCACCTCGGTAAACCTCAAAATTGATATCCCGCAGCGCTTCATACTGCTGATTCTGGATTTTATTTAGATTGCGAGGAAAATCGAATAGGAAGTTCTTAACGCCCCGAACGTGATGATAGAACGGATAAGATTTATAGACATTTTGGAAGGTGACAACAGACTCTCTCATACCACTTCCGCAAACTTCCAAGAAAGCTTATTGTAGACCGCCGTACCCAAGAGTAAAAAGGCGATCGCGTAGGCAACACTAATCCCAAGATAATAGAAATCGACCGTGCCATCTAAAATCAAATGTCGCCAATTAATCATGAGTGGGGCAGCTGGATTAAACGGAATTAAGTAGCGATATTCTTCTGGAATCATATCCAGCGTAAAAATAATTGGCGTGAAATAAAATGCAAATGTCATCACAATTTGGGTGAGCCGCTCAATATCCCTTAAAAACAGGTTAAGAGATGCCAAAATCAGACTGATCCCATAGACCGTCACCAGCTGAATCAAGATCATCATTGGCATTCCATATAGCCATGAAATCGAAATCGGCTTGTGATAAACCATCATGAACAATACAATCACAGGCAACGAGAGCACAAAGTGAAGCATGTGATTCATCACCGTTGCCAGCGGTATGATGTTCCTAGGGAAATTAACCTTTTTAATAATGGTTGCGTTGTTGAGGAACAGCTTTGGTGCGGTGCCAACCGAGTTGCCGAACCACTGCCAAGGAAACAGACCCGACATCAAAATTAGCGGGTAGCCCTCAACCCGAACACGGAGGATGCCGCTGAAGGCAATATAGTAAACAAAGGCGAAGGCTAGGGGGCTGGCGATCGACCACAAATAGCCCAGCACTTTGCTTTTATAGCGAACCTTGACTTCTTTTTGGAGCAGAACCAGCAGCAGATCCCTATAGTTTTCTAAGTTTCTGTGATACGAGAAGTCCTTCAGTCGTTTCATGGTTCTTATTTAGCGGCTCCTAACTCTTCCCACACCACAGGGTGATCGTCTACCCAATGATCGTCTACCAATCTAGCGCGATCGCCCACTGCCATGACCGACTATAGCGACCCTTCAATCAGCCTACTTTTTTGCTGTGGCGCGGTAGCGTCAGAAAAAGCAACAGCTCAAAGCACGATGATACTCTACTCTGGCACGATGCAAAACATCTGATAAAGGGGGGGTGAGGCGATCGCCTCGCGCCTTTTCCCCCGCATCGTCCCAAGAGCTGACTATGATTAGGATTTGACGCTTGATTTAGATCTTCTAGTCAGGCTGTGTGCCCCAGGATTTATGCTCCAAGACTTAGTAGAACTACGGATGAAATGGTTTGTAGCAGTAGACAAAATCGCTCCTGTGCTAAGAACTCCAGCGGCTCAGCCGCAGTCGATTTTATCCGGTTCTTGCCGCCATCAAGCCGGATAGTACTTTTATGAAAACTGCCGTGGTGCATGAGTGGCTGGTAACCTATGCGGGTTCTGAGCGGGTGTGTGAACAGATGCTACAGCTGTTTCCCCAAGCAGATTTGTACAGTTTGGTCGATTTTTTGGCCGCAGACCTGCGGTTTTTTATCCAGGATCGTCCGGTGACTACGTCGTTTTTGCAAAAGTTGCCGTTTGCTCGGCATCACTTTCGCCAATATCTACCGCTGATGCCGCTGGCGATCGAACAGTTTGACTTATCTGACTATGACTTGATTCTCTCCAGCAACCATGCAGTGGCGAAAGGGGTGATTACACGAGCCGATCAGCTGCATATTAGCTATGTGCATACACCGATGCGCTATGCCTGGGAAATGCAGCAGCAGTATTTGAAGCAAGGTGGGCTGAGTAGTGGGGTGGGGGCGATCGCCGCCCAGGTAATTCTGCACTACCTGCGGCTGTGGGATTTGGCCACCGCCAACCGGGTCGATCACTTCGTCGCCAATTCTCGGTTTGTCGCTCGCCGCATCTGGAAAACCTACCGCCGCCGCGCCGATGTGATCTATCCGCCTGTCGCCGTCGAGCGATTTTCTCCCGATCAGCCGCGAGACGATTTTTACTTGCTCTTGTCGCGCTTTGTGCCCTACAAACGGGTGGATTTGGCCGTGACCGCATTTTCGCAACTGGGCTTGCCGCTAGTGGTAATTGGCGACGGGACAGAGTTTGAGCGCGTCAAACCGCTGGCAGGTGCGTCCGTGCAGCTGCTGGGGCGGCAACCCGATGCTGTCGTCGTAGACCACATGCAGCGCTGCAAGGCGTTTGTGTATCCTGCCGAAGAAGACTTTGGCATTGCCATGGTCGAGGCGCAGGCCGCTGGAGCACCCGTGATTGCCTATGGCCGAGGCGGAGCCACCGAGACGGTGATTCCTGGCAAAACGGGGCTGTTGTTTCCCGAACAGAGCGTGGAGAGCTTGGTCGAGGCCGTCAGGGCGTTTGCCGCAGGAGCCTGCATCGCGCACCCTCACGAACTTCGCCATCAGGCCGAACGGTTTAGCGCCGAGCGGTTTCAACAGGAGTTTTCGCGGTTAATTGAGCAGAAATACGCAAAATTTAGGCAAGCGATCGCATAAAGTATTAGCGTGAGGAGTGATGGATTGCTAATGCAACTTAACCGCACGTTAGGCCCTGCTATTTCAGCGCTAAGTGTTTCTACGCGCACCTTTCCGACCTTTGCGATGATGGTCGGCTCAGACTTGTTGGGGCTGGGGCTGGCGGCACTGATCAGTGTTTACGTCCGGTTTATTCTAGATGGACAGTTTCAGCTACCGCTCTATTGGCAGCTGCTGCCGCTGATGGGTTTGTTTACCGTGGCCTATGCGGCGGTGGGGCTATATCCCGGCGTGGCGATCAGCCCGGTCGATGAGCTGCGCTGGGTCACGGTTTCGACCAGCCTGGTCTATTTTGTGCTGGGTTCGACTATTTTTCTGCGGCGCGAAGGAGAGGTGTATTCTAGAGGCATCTTTTTGCTAGCTTGGCTGCTCTCGATTGGGTTGGTGCTAGCCGGACGTGCTTTGACCCGATATCTTTTTGCCCAAAAGCGCTGGTGGGGTTACCCGGTGATGGTGCTAGGGGCGGGCAAAACAGGGGAGATGGTGGTGCGGACATTGCAGCAGCGGCCTCGGATTGGACTGAAGCCCGTGGTGGTGCTAGACGACAATCCGGAGAAGCATGGTTCGTTGCACAATGTGCCGGTTTTGGGCGGAGTGGAGCTAGCTCCAGTGCTGGCCAAAGCCCGCAAGATTCCCTACGCGATTGTGGCCATGCCGGGAGTATCACGCGATCGCCTGCTGCAAATTTTGGAGCAATACGGCCAAACCTTTGCCCACCTGCTAATTATCCCCGACCTGTTTGGCTTCTCTAGCCTCTGGGTCGAAGCCAAAGACATGGGCGGTATTTTGGGGTTAGAGGTGCGGCAGCAGCTATTGTTACCGGGACCGCGACTTGCCAAATTTTTGATCGATCGCCTAATTACCCTGATGGGCGGGCTAATCGTGCTGCCCTTCATCATCCTGATTGCCCTGCTGATTCGGATCGATTCACCGGGACCAATTTTATATGGGCAAATCCGGATTGGGCAGAATGGCGAATCGTTTAAGGCATGGAAATTTCGCTCAATGGTCAAAAATGCTGATCGGACGCTGGAAAGCTACCTAGCCGATCACCCAGAGCTGCGAGAATCGTGGGAGCGGGATCACAAGCTGCGCAACGATCCACGGATTACGCGGGTGGGGCGGTTTCTGCGCCAGACCAGCCTAGATGAGCTGCCCCAGCTGTGGAATATATTGCGCGGTGAAATGAGCTTGGTCGGCCCGCGCCCGATTGTGGACGAAGAGATTCAGCGCTACGGCGAAAAGTTTGGCCTCTACACTAAAGTAACGCCCGGTCTGACGGGGCTGTGGCAAGTCTCGGGGCGCAATAACCTCACCTATGAAGAACGGGTTAGCCTCGATGCGTACTACGTGCGCAACTGGTCAGTCTGGCTCGACCTATACATTTTGATTCGGACAGTATGGGTGGTGATCTCGGGTGAAGGTGCCTACTGAGGAGACAGTCGATCGGGTGGATGGCTTGCCGCCGCCACCGTTTGTCCGCCAGCTATTTCCAGCCAGCTTGATGGTGCTGCCCTACGGATCTTATGTGGGGATGCTCGGTTTGTTTGTGGTGCTGGTGTCGTTGCTAGTGAAGTTGCGCCGCCCTGCCCTCAATCTGCTGACCCGCAACGGGCTGCTGCTGATCAGCGCTCTGATGATTCTGAGCGCCTGTTTTGCCGACAATCGCGGTGAGGCGTTCTTGCAGCTCGCCAATTTTTTGCCATACTTCTTGTTTTTTGCCATGCTGCCCTATGTGATGGATAGCTTGGCTCGGCTCGAACAGGTGGCGATCGCCCTAGTTCTCGGTGCCATCCCGCTAAATATCATCAGCGCCGGAGAATATTTGCTCAAATCACCACGACTGCCCCCGGCGCTTCAGCAAATTTCCCTAATCGAATGGATTCGTTCTGCCCCACATAAAGGCAGAGCCATGGTGACCTTTGACCATCCCAACGCCATGGCCAGCTATTTGGTGGCAGTGTTGGGGCTGGGGCTGGGGCTGACGCTGGCGCGGGTGGCGGCTGGAGGGACTGGAAGCGAGGCTGGAGGGACTGAAGAGACTGGAGGGACAGAAGAGACTGGAGGCGATACGCGCTCGGCACAGGCAAGCCAACGCCCCATCCGCAACCGCATCATCTACCTCGCCACCGGACTCAACCTCGTCGGCATTTTTTGCTCCGGTTCGCGCAACGCCCTGATCTTGGCCGTGGTGCAACTGCTGCTTTTTAGCCTGTGCGTCAAATTTAACCGCACGCTGCTGCTTGGCGCTCTGGCGGGGCTAGTGGCCGTCGTGGGCAGTGCGGCATGGCTGGGCATTGGCGGACGCACCCTAATCGCCCAAAGCTGGGCCACTGATCCACGGTTGACCATTTGGCAGATTGCGCTGCGGATGACCCAAGAGCGTCCCTGGCTGGGCTGGGGGCTGGGAAACTACAAATTTCTCTATAAAGCCTATCTCTCCCCCGAGTTGCAGAATTTACCTCGGTTTCGCAGCATTTCCCATCCTCATAGCCTGTGGCTGCTGCTGTCCTGTGAGGCTGGGATTCCGACCATGGTGCTACTGACGCTGTTAATCGGCTATATCTGTTTTGAGGGGGTGCAACGGTGGCGATCGCAGACGCTTGGAACAGCGGGCAATGCTATTTTGCTGGGCTACCTGCTGGGCTTTTTGGGCTGCGTCGGCTTTGCCCTGTTTGACATTACCTTCTTCGATGCTCGGGTCAACGTCGTCAACTGGCTGTTGATTACAGGACTTTATCGATTGGGGCAGGGCGTTGGCTTGCCTGCGCAGAGCGCGCATCGGCTGGCAGGAGCGAAACCATGAAAATTTTATTGGTGGAAGATGATGAACGCATTGCTAGAGCGCTAGCAGAAGCTCTAAGCGATCAAAACTGTGCGGTAGATATTGCCATTGACGGAGAAGAAGGCTGGGCATATGTGGAAGCCTACCAATACAGCCTGATTTTGCT
>CASBQX010000305.1 GCA_949127925.1 Synechococcales cyanobacterium PMM_0002 | reverse complement strand
GCTCACAGCTGCCCCCTTAGTTGAATCTAGTGTGGCTCTACAGCTAACTGAAACAGTAGAAGGTTAGAAAATTTGTATGCAAACGACTCAACGCCAGGAACCATCTACTCCATCTACTGGGCATCCCTCCTACAACCAACAAGATTGGCAAAAGGGCTACCGCTCGCTGATTGAAGAATATGACTACGCCATTGATGAGGTAGACGGCCAAATTCCGCCAGAGCTACAGGGCACATTATTTCGCAATGGGCCTGGGCTACTAGATGTTGCGGGGCAACCCTATCACCATCCGTTTGATGGGGATGGCATGATTAGTGCGATCGCCTTCCAGCATGGGCGCGCCCACTTCCGCAGCCGCTTTGTGCGCACCGAAGGGTTTGTGGCAGAGCAGCAGGCAAAAAAAATTCTTTACCGGGGCGTATTTGGCACCCAAAAGCCCGGTGGCCTTTTGGCCAATGCCTTTGACCTGCGGCGCAAAAATATTGCCAATACCAACGTGATCTACTGGGGCGGCAAACTGCTAGCCCTGTGGGAAGCGGCGGCACCGTACCGCCTTGACCCCAGCACCTTAGAGACGATGGGGCTAGACGACCTGAACGGGGGACTACAGCCCGGTGATGCCTTCGCCGCCCACCCGTGGATCGATCCAGCCAGCGAGCCAGATGGTGGTGCCCCTTGCCTAGTCAATTTCTCAATTACGCCAGGGCTTTCGACCAAAATTACGGTCTATGAACTCAGCATTGAGGGCAAAATACAGCGGCGCTACAGCCACGCGGTGCCTGGGTTTGCCTTTATTCACGATTTTGCGATCACGCCGCACTACTGTATCTTTTTCCAGAACCCTGTCACCTTCAACCCATTTCCGTTTCTCCTCGGACAAAAAGGTGCCGCTGAGTGCATCACCTTCCGCCCAGATCAGCCCACTCAAGCGGTGATCATCGATCGCCGAGGGGGGCATGCGATGCAGGTGATCCCGGTGGAATCGGGGTTTGTGTTTCACCACGCCAATGCGTTTGAAGACGGCGATCAGCTGGTGGTCGATTCCATTAGCTATGCGTCGCTGCCGTCGTTAGCAGCAGACCAAGACTTCCGAGAGGTCGATTTTGACGCGCTGTCGCCGGGTCAGCTCTGGCGTTTCCGGTTGAATCGGACGACAGGCACCGCCCAGACGGAGCTATTAGAATCGCGCTGCGTCGAGTTTCCGTCGGTGCATCCCGATCGCGTCGGGCAACCCTACCGCTACGCCTACATGGGTGCGGCTCACGCTGCCCAAGGCAATGCGCCCCTTCAGGCGGTGCTCAAGGTAGATTTGACCACGGGGACGCGGCATCTGTGGAGCGCGGCTCCCTATGGCTATGGCAGTGAGCCTGTGTTTGTCCCGCGTCCCAATGCTACGGCAGAAGATGACGGCTGGCTGCTGACGCTGATCTTCAATGCCCAACGCGATCGCTCGGAACTGGTGATTTTGGACGCGCAGAATTTGGAGCAAGGGGCGATCGCCACGCTCCGACTCAAGCACCATATTCCCTACGGGCTACACGGTAGCTTTACGCCAGAGTGCTTCGAGACGATTTGAGGGGTCAGCCCGGTGGGCTAAGAGCTGGCCTGTGGTAAGGGCGACGCGGTCGTTCGCCCCTCCTATTGCCTATTTGCCAACGGCGGCAATAATTTCATCATCTAGGGAAAAGTCAATTTCTGCCTTGTCGCGGCCTGTGACGAGGTAGTCGTTTTGAAATGAGTCTTTTAGACCTGCCACTAGGTCAAACTCTGGTGTCCAGCCCAGTTCTGTTTTGGCTTTGTGAATGTCGGTAAAGAAATGCTGCACGCGCAGGGGGAAGGCTTTGCGTTTGCCGAATTCAAACTGTTTGGGGTTGTAGTGCAGCAGCTTCAGCGCGTCTGGGGCTTTCCCAAGGGCGGTGGCACAGGCGCGGGCGAGGCCATCAAAGCTGATATAGCGATCGCCCGACACGTTGTAAATTTGCCCTATGGCACTAGCATTGCCCAACACAGCGGCCATCGCTGCTGCCAAATCTTTACAGTGGCCAAACTGCGTCATTGCCATGCCGTCCCCCGGAATCGGCAGGGGGCGATCGCGGACAATCCGATCAAAAAACCAGGCTTCCAGGTCGTTGTAGTTCTGCGGCCCATAGATGTAAACCGGGCGAATTGAGGTGTAGGGCACCCCCTGCTGTTCTAAGTAGGCTTCCGTCTCAAACTTGCCCTGATGGCGGCTTTTGGGGTCAGTTGCATCTCCTTCTACATGGGGCATCTGATCAGATTTGAGGTATACCCCAGCCGAACTGACATAGACAAAGTGCTGAATCCGACCTTTAAAGATTTCTACTAGGGGCTGCGTGTCGCCTAGCTCTCGACCGTTGTTGTCAAATACCGCATCAAAGGATTCGTTTGCCAGCTTGGTTTTGAGTTGCAATGGGTCGGTGCGATCGCCCTGAATTTGCTGTATCCCGGCGACAGGCACAGGTTTATTGCCGCGATTAAACAGCACGACCTCATGCCCCTGTGCCGCCAAAATTCGCGTCAGGTACACACCAATAAACCGCGTACCCCCCATGATCAAAACGCGCATCGTAACCCCCTAAACGGCGAACCAATCTGTGACATAACCGCTAAAAATCACCGTATCACAGATCCCATAGCCGAATTTCGGTGATTGAGATGTTGCCTCCAAAGCACACGTCTACATCGGCACCAAGGTCACGGGCGCGGGTAGGATAGTCTCCGGCATAAATGAAAGAGTCGCCCTCAATCCGAAATTCATTCGGTAGGGGTTGGGTGCAAAGTGGACAAAACACGAGTTCGGGATCGGGCGCGTCGGGCGGCAAATGTGGCAAATTAACGTTCCAAAAAGTGCCCGGTTTGCCGGGTAAAACCAGCACAGCAGCCAGTGCCTTGGCGGCAAGGCGGGCGGCCACCTCCCAGTCTATTGTCCGTCCCCGCTGCATGAAGTGAGAAAATGCGATCCCCGGCACCCGATTGAGCGCCGCTTCTCGCACCGCTGCCACAGTGCCCGACACATACACATCAGCGCCCAGATTTCCGCCAGCATTGATCCCCGACAGCACAAATTTGGCTTCAGGGCAGAGGTGACGCAGTGCCAATCGAGTGCAGTCTGCCGGCGTTCCGGCGATCGCATACTCCCCCACTGCGCGCTGAATCACCTGGATGGGGCGATTACTCGTCACTTGGTGGCTACAGCCTGAGTGATGCGCCTGGGGCGCAACGACTGTACCCGCATCGCCCAGTGCCAGCTTGAGTGCCGCTTGCAGTGCCCAAATTCCTGGCGCATCAATGCCGTCATCATTAGTTAAGACAAACACCACAAGCTAGCTATTGCCCCGTACGTAATACTTCGCTGGCCACTCCCGACTCTTGGATGCAGATAGCATAAAGCTGTAGGGAGTTTAGCTCCGGTACGGCAGTTTTGGCTTGCTCAACCGACATGCCGGGAGCCAGACAAAACTGATCGACTACGCTGCTGTATTGGTCGGGGGTGCCCAGCAGCGTAGTTAAGGCGCTAGAGTCTTGCAAACTCGCTCTCAGCCGTTCTAGAACAGAATCGGCCAAGATGGTAGTCGATTCTGTAGCTGTAGCTGGCAGAAAATCGCTTTGGGTAATTGCAGCCTGAATGGCACTGCGCAGGAGCTGCACCCCTTCGGCGCTAGAGAAGGCCGTTCTCAGCCGCTCAGGTGTGAGGCGCGGGTCTGCCTGCAATACTGCCCGAAAGCCAACTAGACTGCTGGCCGCCAAAATATCGGATACCGTTTCGATGTAGTTGCTGTAGGCCACCGTGGCTTCTGG
>CASBQX010000304.1 GCA_949127925.1 Synechococcales cyanobacterium PMM_0002 | reverse complement strand
CGGTTGAGGACATCTGCCCAGGTGCTAATAACGCGACCTTGGCTATCCAACACAGATTGGTTGAAGTTAAACCCGTTTAGGTTGAACGCCATCGTGCTGATGCCTAAGGCTGTGAACCAAATCCCAATCACGGGCCATGCCCCCAAGAAGAAGTGCAAGGAACGGCTGTTGTTAAAGCTGGCATATTGGAAGATCAACCGACCAAAGTAACCGTGAGCGGCCACAATATTGTACGTTTCTTCTTCTTGACCAAATTTGTAGCCGTAGTTAGCAGATTCAGTTTCGGTCGTTTCCCGCACCAGGCTGGAGGTCACCAACGAACCGTGCATGGCGCTAAATAGCGAACCCCCAAACACACCTGCAACTCCGAGCATGTGGAAGGGATGCATCAAAATGTTGTGCTCGGCTTGGAACACAAACATAAAGTTGAAAGTGCCGGAGATGCCGAGGGGCATCCCGTCAGAAAAAGAACCTTGACCAATCGGGTAGATCAACAGCACTGAGGTGGCAGCGGCTAGCGGAGCGCTATAGGCGACGCAAATCCACGGGCGCATACCCAAGCGGTAGCTGAGTTCCCACTGCCGACCCATGTAACAAAAAATCCCAATTAGGAAGTGGAAGACAACGAGTTGGTAAGGCCCACCGTTGTAGAGCCACTCATCGAGAGAGGCCGCTTCCCAAATCGGGTAAAAGTGCAGACCAATGGCGTTGCTGGAAGGCACAACAGCGCCAGTAATGATGTTGTTGCCATACATTAAGGAGCCAGCGACTGGCTCACGGATGCCGTCGATGTCTACTGGGGGAGCAGCAATGAAGGCAATCAGGAAGCAGATGGTGGCGGTCAGCAGGGTAGGAATCATCAGCACGCCAAACCAACCGATATAAATGCGGTTGTTGGTGCTAGTGATCCAGTTGCAGAACCGATCCCAGATGTTGACGCGATCGCGCCGTTGAATGGATGTAGTCATAGTAATGAATCCGGGTAATGAATTCGATCGCTAAACTGATGGATATAGCAATTATCGATCCGGTGCGGTACAGATCGGAGGGCGAACTGCCGTATCGCCCCTACTCTGATGCACTTCACTAGCATGAGAACCGCTATAACATATCAAGCCTATACAAGACTTGACATCTTTGCATAATAGTTACCTTGTAGAAAGTATGCTGAAGTTCTTCACAAATTTTTGTTAGTTTTAGGGGCGATCGCAATCCAAACTGAGTCATTTTATCGGTTGAAAGGCTTGCTGTTTGAGACTCTGAATCACAAATCTCACAGCTAAGTTAGATGTCGAAGTGTTAATAAAATTAGTTAAGAAAAATAACGAACTGTGTGGTCGCCGTAGTATCGAGTTAACGCGGCTTTTCTGAAGCTTTTTCTGAAGCTTTTTCTGAAGTTTTTTCTGTGTTTTTTACTGTAGTTTTTGCTGATGCAGCTTCCAGGCGCAGAGTCGGAGCTGCATGACCCACAACGCGATAGACTTCCACCAGTTGCTGTCTGCCCCGTAGCGCCATGGGACCCCACGAGTCCACCACAAATCGACCTTTGAGATGCATTAATGTCTCCTGCGAAATTAATACCCGGCAGAGGTCAACATGGCGTTCCTTCAAGCAGCTTTCTAGTCGTGATGCCGTGTTGACGCTGTCGCCAATCACGCCATATTCCATCCGGTCTTTGCCACCCAAGCTGCCCACCACCACAGTCCCGGTAAAAATACCAACTCGCATTTGCACTGACATTAAACCGCGCCGTTCCCAGTCTTGGTTCAGTTGCTCTAGGCGTCGCCCCATGGCCAAAGCACAGGCTACCGATTGATAGGCGTCTTCATCCACCTCGCGCTGTTCTAGCCGAGGCATGGGCACCCCAAATACGGCCAGCAGACCGTCACCCGTAAATTTGTTGATAATGCCGTGATGGTGCTGGATCTCCTGGGTCATGGCTTCTAGGTATTCGTTCAGCCATTCCAGCAGAGCTTCGGGAGACATGGACTCGGAGAGTGTGCTAAATCCTTTGATATCGGTGAATAGCATGGTCGCAATCAGCCGTTTACCCGGCAGCTTGCCCGACTCTAACAGGCGATCGCGGGATTGCCAAAGCGCATCGGCAATTTCGGGTGAGGTATTTTGACCCAGCAGCGTCATCACCATTTGCTGCTGACGGTGAGCCTGCTGTGCCCGGTAGGCCACAACTGTGCCGATCGCCATGATAATAGCGATCGCCGGAGCCATCACAGGCACCCAACCGTGATGCGTCAGCAGGAGAAACCCCGCCCCACCCAACACCACTAGAATGCCAACGCTGCTAACCCCCAACACCAGCGGATGGCGCAACCACCACGCGATGCCGCCGCTGACCAGCGTCCAGCCCCAGATCCACAGCCACTCTTGCCGCTCTGTCCAAAACCAAAATAGGGGCTGTTCATCCAGCGCCGCGCCCAGAATCTGGCTCACCATTTGGGCATGTAGCACCACTCCCGGCATTTGGTGCGAGGTCTGCTCCCCGGCACTATAGGGCGTGTAGAACAAGTCTTTGCCGCTAGCCGCCGTGGTGCCAATCAACACAATTTTGCCGCGCACCCAGCTTGGATCAAATTGGTTGTTGAGAACCTGCGTCAACGTCAGGCTGCGGGCAGGGGCACGGCGCGATCGGTAGCTCAGCAAAATTTGATAGCCGCTGTCGTCTACCGACTGATATGAGCCGGAATCGGCCAGCAGTGGCACAAAGACCGCATTGCCGAGCTGCATGTTGTCTGCCTGGGCAGCGCTAGCTTGAGGCTTGACCCCTATGGCGTTGAGGTACTGCAACGCCAGCCGCAAAGAGAAGGAAAAATAGGTATCGGTAGGGGTGGTAGCAAACAGCAAGTTACGTCGGATCACGCCGTCCGAATCGACCACGAAATCGTTAAAGCCAATCCGATTGGCAGGCACATTGGCAGGTGCCGGAATGCTATCGTTCCCCGTACTGCCTAGCTTGGTGATTGCAATCAGCCGGGGAGATTGCAGATAGGGGGCTAACTCCTCGCTACCGGGTTCTTGGGGCACATCTCGATACAAATCTAAGCCGACGACTTGGGGCTGATGGCGCTCCAAATTGGCCAGCACCTGCGCCACCGTTTGGTCGGATGGGGTTGATCGCTTCAGCCCCTGAATGTCTGCTTCGGTAATTTCGACCAATAGCAACCGCGAGTCAAGGCCAGAGTCCGGCTGGTAACGCACCATGCGGTCATAGATCCGCAGTTCTAGGGGTTGCAGCCAACCCTGATGCTTCATGCCAATCACCAGACTCGACACGGTGAGGCTGGTGAAGGCAACGACCTTAAAACCGGGTAATAGATGAGGCTTCAGGTTCTCCCAGGTTTTAGCAAGAGAGGCGGGGGGTTTTAACACAGGAATTGGGGAGACATTGCGGCGTGGTGGAGGTGCCTGGTATCACACCCCTATCACTCACTACAAAATAGGGGACTACCATTCCGGTAGCTTTGATGCTCTGTGACAGCCAGCAATCCTCAACTATAAGAGCAATTCTCAACGATCTGGCAAAATAGCACCCCGAACCAAGATGACCGTGCGATCGCTATAGCGGGCGATCGCCTCTGGAATATTACCCTGCACCACCTGAGTCAGCAACCCTTCACGGCTTGCTCCCAATATGATTACATCACAAGGTTCTTGCCATGCCAATTGCAGGACGGCTTCTGGCACCGAATCGCCTCCGATTGGACGAGTGACGATTGCACCGGTTATCCGCTGCCGCAAGGTTTCGACGGCGCTGAGCATCAGGGGAGTGTCTGCTAAGCGCAAATTGGGCGGCAACACCTGGCAGATTTTGATGCTGGGCTGGGTGCTGAGGGATGTTAGGGCGGGCAGCAGGGTGAGCGCACAGGGCACGTTGGGACCGCCCGAAATTGGCACTAACCAGCGGTCAAACCGCTCTGAATCACCGAGTTTGACCAACACCACCTCGGCTGTAGCCTGCCGAATAATTGTATCTACCGCCGTGCCAAAGACCCGGCCTGGAGTGCTAGTGCTGCCTTTCCAACCCATGAGCACAAGGTCGATATGTCGCTCTTCAATTACTTCCAACATCGCCTGAGCGGGATCGTGAGCCACCCGCACTTGGGTATGCACCGAAATGGGCCACTGGCGGGCTAGCTGCTCCATTTGACGCAGCAAGCGGCGGCTATTGGCGGTGCGAACGGGAGTTTGGGCGGGAGATCGGGAGCGCGATACGGTATGAACATGCAGTAGCTCTAGCTCGTAGTGGCGATCGCGGGCAATTGCGGCGGCTAACTTTAGTAAGGCGGGTGCCGTTTGAGGGTTGCTTAGAGGCAGCAGCAAGCGCCCCCGACCTGTTGCGGGCGATCGCGTCTGGAAGACGACATACGACGGTTCAGGGCGCGGCCCTAGCGGCACTAGTTCACCGCTCAAATGATCCGACTCAGCCCGAATAATGTCGGCACGGGTAATGATCCCCACCAGCTTTTGCGCTTCAGTTACGGGCAACCGACTAATCTGGAACCGATTCAGCAAAAACAGCACATGCGTCAGCGGATCTTGAGGCGTCACCGTCACGGGCTGAGGCGTCATGATGTCGGCCAGAGTGGTTTCTTCTAGGGCAGCGAGGCGGCGCGTCGGATCAGCTAGGTCGGTTTGGGTGACAATGCCCACCAGCCTGCCCTCATCTACCACCGGAAAGCCGCGATGGTGCGATCGCGCAAACGCCTGCGTTGCCTCAGTCACCGTCATGTGGATAGAGAGCGTCTGCACCCGCCGCTGCATCAGCATGGCGGCAGTTAGATTGTGCCAAGGCCCCGCTTGGGGCGCAGGCTGATCGAGATGAATCCCGTTCCAGGCCAGCAGCTGGACATAGATTGACCCGCCCACCAGGTTATAAGACACTAGGTAGGCAATCACCGAGCCAATCATCAGCGGCAGCACTAGATTAAAATTGGCCGTAATCTCAAACACAATCACAATGGCGGTAATCGGCCCTCGCGTCACCGCACTGAAAAAGGCTCCCATCCCAGCCAACGCGTAGGTGCTAGGAGAACTCAGCCCATCGGCAAGACCCATCAACGATTCCAGCTGATGTGCCCCCGTTCCGACCAAGTACCCCAGGGCAGCGCCCAACACCAGCGACGGCGAAAAAATCCCACCGGGGGCACCAGAACCCACCGCCAGCAGCGTGAGCAAAAATTTGGCGACAAACGCTAGCAGCGTGACCTGCCAGCCTGCGTCCCCGGCGCTAATCATGTCTTGCAAGCCCGTATTGTCGCGAAATGTGGCAGGCAATTGGGTGACAATTAGCCCCGAGAGCAAGCCCGCCAGTCCAATTCGACCAGGTAATCCCAGCGACAACAGTCGTCGATTTAAGGCCAATCCAGCAAAGATACCGCGATGGAACAGCGCCCCCAACAGGCCAGCCAGCAGCCCCAACAGTAAGAACACTGGCACATCTTGCAGGGAAAAACTTGCCTCATAAGCCGTCATCAGCGGGTCGAGGCTGAGTCCGCGTCCGCCCAACAGCCGCGACACCACCGCACCAATAAACGACGCCAGAATTGCGGTTCCCAGCGTGATCCCAGAGAAATCTTGCAGAAACTCCTCAACGACAAACAGCACCCCAGAAATCGGAGCATTGAACCCAGCTGCTAGCCCCGCCGCAGTCCCCGCCGCAATCAGCTGGCGACGATATTCTGGCGAGGCCGGAATCCACTGGCTGAGCTGCGCTGCCAGCGCGGCCCCGACATGTACCGTGGGGCCTTGTCGCCCTACATTCATCCCTGAGCCAACCACCAGAATGACACTGGCCAGCTTCACGATCGCCACCCGCAGATTGAGGGTGATCGCCACGTTAGCCAGCGCTGCCTTGACTTGAGGAATGCCGCTGCCCACGGCTTCTGGAGCCAGCCGTTCTACTAATAACCCTGCTAGCACGCCCCCTACCAAGCCAAACACAGGCAGCACCCACCAGGCTGCAAACTGGTAAGACATCTGCACCCGCCAGCCGCCCAATAGCCCAATTCCCTGCTTCAACAGCACGGCTGCCAGACCAGACACAAGCCCAATCACACAGGCTTCCACAATTGCTAGTTGCTTAGAGCCAATCAATAAGTCGCGAAGTGGCAGAACGGAAAAGGGCGATCGCATGACAAGGCAAAACAAAAAGCTAAAGGATGCAAGTGGCAGTGTAGCCTGAATCCTTTAGCCTTGATGGTTGAGATTGAGTAGAGTTACCATAGACAGGCGGCAGGTAGAAGAGCCGAATAGCGGTGCTCGCTGCCCTAACCGCGCTGCCAAAACTGCTTTTTGAGCTTTTTGCTGACCGCAATGTTGTGGGCGGTATGGAAGTCTTGCTGAACCTTGTGGGTGAGACAGCGCGAGGCTTGCCGCACAATTTGATTGAGTAAGCGATCGCCCGTAGATTGAACCAACGTCTTCGGCAACGCTTGAATGAAGCGGGGAAACTGGAGAGTGACTTCTAGATCTAATTCCCATTCCACGTTGGTCACGGGAGAGACTGTATCAGCTGCGGGCAAGCTACCGTCAGCTTCGACTAGATGCATCGCCGCTTGAAAATTTACCTCATAGCCCGGTGCTTCATAGCCGGGGATCGGAATCGTTTCAATCCGATAGACCCCCTGCTGGTCTTGGGGCAACAAATTCAACCCAATTTTAGGCTCAACCTCGTAGCTAAACGCACCGAACCGTCCAACCGTCAGATCGTAGCCACTTTCACCTAAGGACACAGCCGTCATGGGGTGAGCACAGCGGTGAAACCAATCGCGATGATGATTCAAGTAGTGAATCACGGTTTGGGCATCTGCCTGCATGGCCATGCAGCTAGCATAGTGGCCGCGAAAGTGCATTGGCTCAAAGTCTTGGGCGGTGGTTTCAGGACTGCCACTCTCGCCCTCAACATAGGCAGATGTAACCCTAAACATGGAGTTGGATGAACCAGTTGACTGATGTTGAGCTGAATTTGCCTGCATAACACGCTGCTTCTGATATCGGTTGCTGCTTACTGTGGCGCTTTCGTGGCGCTTTCGATGCTTGGCGCTGGTCAAACCCATTCAGACCGAAGGATTGACGTTATCGATTTGGCTCCAGCTCTCCCTAGTCATTAATTCGTTGCAAACTAGTGCGCTCTAACAAACTCGCACCGATTTGCAATCAAACTTTACCAAGGTTAACTTACTCTGACGGCTTGCGGCAACCATTGGGCGTTGCGTAGAGCCATCATGCACCTGTTGAACCCAGCATAGCGTTCATAAATAGGGAGCCACCATGCTCGATCTACGGAAAGATCGAATTTATTTTGTGAAATTTTTGAGGGCTAAAAGGGGTTTTTACGGGGTTCTAACTAGTTCTACGGTGAAGCGGGGAGTTGGTTTGAATGGGTTGAAATGAGAGGGTTTGGCGATCGCTCTGGGGTGACTACACCCTGAAACAGATGGGTTCCGAATGCGATCGCCATCTGTGCTGATCCGCAGGGTGGTGCCCGCAGCCAGAAATGCAGTAACTACAGTTTTTTGGGCAAAGCGTTAATTTGATGACACCATAGGGTTTGATGACTCTATATCTCTCAGCACTTTTCAGCAGGGGCAGAAACCATGAAAGCATTTGTGGCAGGCGCAACAGGGCGCACTGGACGTCGAGTCGTAGATGAGCTGGTGCGGCATAATATTCCTGTACGAGCGATGGTGCGCAATCTGGAAGCGGCCAAGGCCACGTTACCCACATCTGTGGAGCTAGTCGTGGGGGATGTCCTAGACCTTCAGCAAGTCCGGGAGGCGATCGCAGACTGTACGGTTGTGATTTGCGCCACAGGAGCTGCTCCCAGTTTTGATCCTACTGGGCCTTACAAAGTGGACCTAGAAGGCACCAAAAACTTGGTCAATGTAGCCAAAGAAAAAGGGGTCGAGCAGTTTGTGCTGGTGACGTCGCTGTGTGTTTCTCAGTTCTTTCATCCACTTAACTTGTTCTGGCTGATCCTGGTATGGAAAAAGCAAGCAGAAGACTATCTAAAGCAGAGTGGGCTGGCCTATACGATTGTCCGTCCGGGCGGATTGACTGAAGAAGATAGCCCTGACCCTGTGGTGATGACGGCAGCAGACCAGATGTTTGAGGGCAGGATTGCCCGGACTAAAGTTGCGCAGGTTTGTGTAGAGGCGCTATCTTTGCCTCAAGCCAAAAACAAAACTGTGGAAATTGTGGCCACTGCAACCGCCCCGGCTCAAAGCTATGCTGACTTATTCAATCGGGTTGCTTAACGTCCATTCAAGTCACGCTTTTAGGCACATTTTATATTCACATTTTAAGAGCCTTTGCCTGTGTCTCTCTTTTTCACCAAAAAATCTGACACCAAAAAATCTGACAAAGCGTCCCCAGCGCAGCCCAGTGTTCGACCCGGCGGGTTAGGGCATGTTGTCCTATCCGGAGGGTTGACGCTGATGGCCTTGGCCGTGGTGGAACAGATATTTGACTTAGACGGCAAGTGGATTTTTGAGCCAACCTCGACTGAGGCGCTGGCACCCCTGGTAATGGACGGGGGTGATCCGTATATTCGTGCTTTGATGCGCACGATTTCTGCCAGTGAATCTAACGACCCGAAGCCATACTCGTTACTGTATGGCGGAGAGCGGTTTCAAGACTTTAGCGACCATCCCGATCGGTGCGTGCCGATTGTGACAGGGCCTAATTTAGGTGATTGCACCACAGCGGCAGGGCGCTATCAGTTCATTACTACGACCTGGATCGAGCAAGCCCGTAAATATCATCCCCATCCGGTTGGCTTCTGGCTGTGGCACGACTATAGCTTTGCCCCAGAAGATCAAGATCGAGTGGTGTATGCCTGGTTGAACGATTCGCAGGCTTGGGGCGAAAACCTGTCACAGCGGCTGCAAGATGGCGCGGTGTCAGATGTGCTCTACCTGCTATCTCCGACTTGGACAAGTCTGGGGTATGGGATTGAGTCCAACTCAATGTCGGCCAGTTTGCCACAGATTTATGAGCAGGTCTTGCAGGAGGAACTAGCCCAAACCGCTGACGGTCAGACTAGCGCCCCAAATGTTGCGGCTCAGAACCCTGGCACTCAAGCTGGCGGGTTTTGAAGGTTGGCAAACCAGATAGGCCGCACATTTGTTAGGGCAGGAAATAAGGGCAGGAACTAGGGCAGGAACCGATCTAGAGCAGATTTTAGGGCTTCTAGTTCAGTTTCAATATTGCCTTCTTTGGCAGCGCGAGCTACACATTCATTGAGATGCTCGTCTAGAACCACGCGGGCAACTCGGTCGAGCGCGCCCCTAACGGCGGCGATCTGAACCAGGACATCGGGGCAGGGACGGCTTTCTTTGACCATGGTTTTGATGCCACGGATGTGTCCTTCAATCCTGGAGATCCGATTGACCACTTGGCGCAGCGATTCTTCACTGTGGACGTGGTGGTGAGGGGTATCCGGATGAGGATGCGGGTGGGCAGTCTCTAGTGAGGTAGTGGTGAGATCTGAGGCAGGAGATAGCTCTACGGTCATAGAAAGATGATCTCTGGGGAGGTAAAGAGGTGAAACTGGCGTGAAATCAGCAGGGGGAGATTTCCTCAATCTTAGCAAGCATTCTATGAGGACTTTAGACGTAAAGCATTAGGTGCTGAGCGATTTGGCAGTGGACTAGGGCACCGTACGGTATTCCGACTCTGACAGTTTGGGGAGGCGATCGCTAAAATCAATTTAGTGAACTTCTGCATTCATGCGAGGTTGGGCGGGTTTTTGCCACAGTCTTGTAGTTTTCTCCAGAAGCAATCAAGTAGGGATAGGCCATGCAATTTGATGGGTTGACTCTTGAAATACGACGAATGATGGCGCGTGGATTTGCCGTGATGCTGGGGCTATGTCTGATGCTGGGAGCGTGGCCGAGTTTGCCTGCCTGGGCAGATCCGGCACTGGTAGCGGCTCCGGTACCGGCAGTGGCTCCGGCGGCGGTGCAGGGAGGTAGCTTCGTGGCCACAGCGGTAACCCAGGTGGGTCCGGCGGTGGTGCGGATTGACACTGAGCGCACCGTAACGCGTAACCCTGATCCAATGTTCAACGACCCCGGGTTTCGCCGCTTTTTTGGTGAAGGTAGCCAGCAAGCTCCTTATGAAGAGCGGATGCGGGGGCAAGGTTCTGGGTTTATTTTTAATGCCGACGGCACTATTTTGACGAATGCTCATGTGGTCGATCATGCCGATCGGGTGACGGTGACGCTGAAGGACGGTCGGCGGTTTGAAGGCGAAGTGCGCGGTGTAGATGAAGTGACCGATCTGGCTGTGGTCAAGATTAGCAGTAGCGATCGCTTCCCCATTGCACCGTTGGGCAACTCTGACCAAATACAGGTGGGAGATTGGGCGATCGCCGTAGGGAACCCGCTGGGGCTAGACAACACGGTGACGCTGGGCATTATCAGCACGCTGAATCGCTCTAGTGCAGCAGTCGGCATTCCCGATAAGCGAGTCGATTTTATTCAAACTGATGCGGCGATTAACCCCGGCAATTCGGGTGGTCCTTTGCTCAATGGCATGGGCGAGGTGATTGGTATTAACACGGCCATTCGCGCCAATGCAATGGGGATTGGGTTTGCGATTCCCATTAATAAAGCGAAAGAGATTTCGGCACAGTTAGTGCGGGGTGAACGGGTAACGCATCCTTTCATTGGGGTGCAAGTTGCCACGCTGACGCCCGAAGTGGCGCGACAAAACAACGAAGATCCTAACTCGACGGCGATTTTGCCAGAAGTGAACGGAGCCTTGGTCATGGGAGTGGTGCCCAATTCTCCAGCAGCCAGCGGCGGTCTGCGGCGAGGGGATGTGATTACGCAAATTGATCGCCAAGCGGTGACGGCAGCAGATCAGCTTCAGTCACTGATGGAACGCAGCCAAGTGGGTCAGTCGCTGCAAGTGACAATTCGGCGGGGCGATCGCACTCAACAGCTATCGGTGCAGGCAGCAGAAATGCAGGGCAACTCTTGATGCTCAAACGAGACCCGATTCAATCTTGAACTATCAATATTGAACTACTAAAAGACCCCTAGCTGCTCTGAAGACGCTGGGGGTTTGTGTTCAGAGCTTTGACCATCCCATTTAAAGCCTAGCCTTTGCTCGGCAGCCGCGCTCGTTGTGTAAGGCTCTAGGACGCAGAATTTGTCCCAGGTGGATGGGTCAAGTTTCGACATGTCTAGAGGTGCCGAACTGCTGGCATCAAATTGCTCGGTGAGCTTTTCACTAATGCCGCCATCGGCACTCGTACATGAACAGAGAGAAAGCGCGCCTAGGGCAAGTAGGGCGATTATTTTCATGAGACCTAACGTTTGCGCTCGCCGGACGCAGACAGCCTTTGCCACTCACCCAGCCATATCGCGGCGTTGCGGTGCAGCACGGTTGTTAGCCTATGCACTATATTAACTATACTTGCGCTACGTCGGTCATATCAGAGGAGAGACTAGACTGTGGAAATAGTAAAGCCTCTAGATAGTGAGTTCTTATTCCATAAAGTTTTTTAACATCTTTAATCTGGTCAAGAAGATATTTTTTGTCTATGTATTTATCATTTTTAATCCCTACAATCATTGCGTTTTTACTCGTATGATCAGGAGATATAAATTCAAAGACATTAGTATCATATCCAGACACTTCGAGAAGAAGTGCCCTTATTCCATCAGTCACTATCTCTGACTGTCTTTCCATCAGAATCCCAAACTTCAATAAATCTTTCAAAGCCATGGTAGGGTGAATTTGTTTTCTAATCTGTTTATGGCAACAAGGCGCTAGAACTATCAAAGAAGATTGAGCCATTATTCCTTTGTAAATAGCATCATCTGTAGCAGTGTCACATGCATGCAACGCAATGGTTATATCTACCTCACGTAGCATATAGTTTTTTATATCTTCATGCTTGAAATGTAAGCTTCCAAAGTTAACTAGCTTAGAGAGAGAGTTGCAGAAATTCACTAAATCTAATCTACTCTCTATCCCAACAATCGATGTTTTTTTACCCAGTAGATTATTTAAGAAATCGTACAGTGCGAAAGTTAAGTATCCTTTGCCTGATCCCATATCAACAACTGAAATATGATCTCTTGAAATCAAACTTGAGGATTCAAGTAGACTATGTATAATTTCAATAAACTTATTTATTTGTCTAAACTTCGACTCCATACCTTTTACGATCTTTCCTTGCTTAGTCGTAACGCCCAGTTCAGTAAGATAGGCATTATCTTCAGGCTCAATGTGGCGATTTTTTTTATGGTTATGTTCTTGTGGAGATACACTCAAAGGATTAGTAAAAGTAGGCTTGGAAGAAGAAATTTTTGAATTTTGCTTTTTATTATATTCAAGCCGAATATCTTGTCTTATCGTGAATAAGACGCTACTCATGAAATCATTTCCAATCACAGACCCAATTAAAGTAACGCCTTCATCAATTGAATAGTTTTTCACTATTTCTTTAGTTTCATAACTATAAGTTAAAGAGAGCTTTACGCCTGATTTAATTCTTATAATCTTAGCGAAAATCTTTCTTAGCCCATCTTCTTGTCCTTTGTAACGCCCTAAAGTTAATTTGATAAACTCTTGGCTCTCAATACTAGAGGCTAGCATTAGCTCAAATTGAGTCTTCGCATCAATTTCCATTAAGCTACTCCATCAAGATATTGTGCTTTTTACAAATGTCATAGATAAAAGATCCTGCTGGAGGAGCATTCCGTTTAAGCTTTTCAATAAGATGATTCCATATATGAATAGCTAAAGTGTCTTCACTGATAGCATTGTCGGCAATCCTATCTGGATGTCTTTTCAACCCAAGCTCTTTGACCAAATTCGTGATGTCATGTGCCACAGGCATTCAAAAACGAGTAGGTTGCCACAGTTTTGCTGCCCACCTGCTCGAAAATGGCCATTACATTCGTACCGTCTAAGAACTGTTGGGTCATAAAAGATGTCAAAACGACGATGATCTACATCCATGTCCTAAATCAATGTGGCCGAGGCGATCGCATTCTACTGAACACCCAACCAAATTGTAACGCTTACTTACAATCTGCCAACATCACTGATTGACAAGGACACGAGTATGCCCGTATCCTAGCTAACTAAGGTTGTCAAACGACTACGGAGTCGAGCAACCCGTTTCGCTCCAAAAAACTAGCACCGCCCAATGCTGACGGAAACAACATTGAGCGGCTAACCCCCAACTGTGACAAGGCAGTATGGAGGCTAACACGAGATTTTAGCATTCTCGATAGCCACCCTACTTTCCTATGGAAACGGGGTGGCTAGGTTTTTGGGG
>CASBQX010000303.1 GCA_949127925.1 Synechococcales cyanobacterium PMM_0002 | reverse complement strand
GGCGAATTGGGAGATCTGTTGTGCGATCGCGGTGCTGAATTTGGTACCACGACTGGGCGACGTCGCCGCTGCGGGTGGTTTGATGCTGTGATTGGCCGCTATGCAGTGCGGATCAATGGGCTAGACTGCCTCGCCATTACCAAGTTAGATGTGCTAGACGAGCTAGACGAAATTAGCGTCTGCGTGGCTTACGAAATTGACGGACAGCAGTGCCGCGACTTTCCGAGTCATGCGCGTCGGTTTGCTCGCTGTCAGCCAATTTACAAAACGGTTCCCGGCTGGAAGCGCTCTACAGCCGACTGCCGCACGTTAGCAGATCTGCCTCGGCAAGCCCTGGATTATCTCAAGTTCCTGGCAGAATTAATGGAGGTGCCGATCGCGATCGTGTCTTTGGGAGCAAGTCGGGATCAGACCATCATTGTCGAAGATCCCATTCATGGTCCTAAGCGCGCCCTGCTTTATACCAATGGCACCGTTTCATCGGCAGACCTGTAGATCAAGCTGGAAACGGTAAAACTTAGCTCTTAGAGCGCTAAGCTGTTCAACCTAGGCCATTCACTGGCCGTTCAAGCTTCAAAAACTTTCCACCTTAACGTTATCTACGAGCAAATTATGGAACTTACAGTTGAATGTAAAAAACGTCTGGACGACTCAAAGAGTAATGCTCTGCGGCGGCAGGGACAGATTCCAGCCGTGTTGTATGGACACGATGGAGCCAACTCGATTGCCGTCACCTTAGATACCAAAACCGCAGAAACCTTGGTCAAAAAAGCGGTAGTGAATAACACCGTGATTCAGCTCAGTGTTACTGACTTGCCCTGGAATGGCAAAGCCCTATTGCGGGAAGTCCAGTGCCATCCTTGGAAACGCAACCTATACCATCTGAGTTTTTTCTCGATTGGCAGTCAAGCCAGCGTAGAAGTCACGTTGCCCCTGCGCTTTATTGGTGAAGCGGTAGGCGTAAAAGTTGGCAGAGGAACGCTAGATACCAACATCAACGAAATTACGGTGCAGTGTGCTCCCGACAAAATTCCTAATTCGATTGATATTGATATCTCTACCCTCGAATTGGGTGATGCCCTGCACGTCAATGAACTAACGATGCCTGAAGGCGTTAGGGCAGTGGGAGAAGGCGATCGCGTCGTCGTTTCGGTGCTGCAATCGAGAGGCTCTGGCGCTGACTCTGACGAGTCAGAAGACGCTGAGTAAGCGAGAAATGCGGCTCTAGCGTCACCAACCGATAACGCTAGAGCTGGCTCAGATCGATGATTTTAGCCGCTGATTTTAGCCATAGAGGCGCAAAGCTTTGCGCCTCTATTTACTCTGTTTATTAGTGTTTTTATTAGTACTGTTCCTATGACTGACTCCAACCTGCCACCGCTAATTCAGCAAATGCTGAAACCAGAGTTCTACCCTGACTCAGGATCTTTTGCTGTGGGCGACGCTCCTATCCAGCTAATCCAAACTCACATTTCCTATGTGCTGCTAACGGGGGACTATGCCTACAAAATTAAAAAGCCGTTAAACTTTGGCTTTTTGGACTACTCCACCTTAGAGCGGCGGCAGCATTTTTGCGAAGAAGAACTGCGGCTGAATCAGCGGGCTGCCGCTGAGCTATACCTAGCGGTGATCCCCATCACGCAAGAGGCAGAGGATGGAGCGCCTAAATTTCAGCTGGGTGGCTCCGGCGAGATCGTTGATTATGCCGTCAAAATGCAGCAGTTTCCCCAAGACACGCTGTTGACCGAACTGTATGATCGCGGCGAGCTAACCGAAGCGCTGCTGCGAGAGTTGGCAACGGTGATTGCCAAGTTCCATTTGGAAACCACCACAAACGACTACATTTGCAGCTTTGGTGAGGTGTCACAGGTGCGGCAGGCGTTTGATGAGAACTACGAGCAAACCGAGCAATATATTGGCGGTCCCCAGACGCAGCAGCAGTTTGACCAAACGCGAACCTATAGCGATCGCTTCTTTGCCGACCATGACGCGCTGTTTACCGACCGAATCCAAAATGGCCGAATTCGCGAGTGTCATGGTGACCTGCACCTGCGCAACATTGCCTACTGGAAGCAGCAGTTTTTTCTATTCGACTGCATTGAGTTTAATGAACCGTTCCGCTTTGTCGATGTCATGTTTGACATTGCCTACATCGTGATGGATTTGGCAGCTCGCCAGCGCCCTGATCTGAGCACCGTATTTCTCAACGCCTATGTAGAGCAAACCGGGGACTGGGAAGGACTACAAGTGCTGCCGATTTATGTTAATCGGCAAACCTATGTGCGCGCTAAAGTCACCTCATTTTTACTCAACGACCCAACGGTGCCTATAGACGAGAAGCAAAAGGCATCGGACACCGCTGCGCTGTACTATCGGTTGGCTTGGGCCAGCACCCAGCCGCAAACCGGACGGTTATTCCTCATGAGTGGGCTGTCAGGGGCGGGCAAAAGCACCACCGCCCGCCAGCTCGCCCGCCGGGTTGGGGCGATCCACCTGCGCTCTGATGCCGTTCGCAAGCACTTAGGCGGTGTTCCGCTAGACCAACGCGGCGATGCGGCGCTCTACACCCCCGAGATGACGCAGAAAACCTATGAGCGGCTGCTAACGTTGGGACTGGCACTGGCTCAAATCGGCTACACCGTCATTCTGGATGCAAAGTATGATCGCGGCTCATTGCGGCAAGCGGCGATCGCCCAAGCAACCGCTCATCAGCTGCCCTTACAAATCCTGCATTGCACGGCTCCGACCGAGGTGTTGATCGAACGCGTGCGACAGCGCACAGGCGACATTGCCGACGCCACCCCAGACATTTTGGCTGCCCAGTCGTTTGAGCCGTTTACGCCCGCCGAATCAGAGTATGTTAAAACTCTAGACACCACACAGAATATAGAAGCAGCGCTAAATCTTTTACTGGCATAACCCATGACCAACGATGGATTTACAGTCGGGCTAAAACTCTGGATTGTCTTTATGGTTGCCTTTGTGCTGCTGCGATATCCAGTGGTCTTCAGTATCTTTTTAGGTGCCCTAGCGGGGTGGGCCGGTGGAACCGTTGCGGCGTATCTCAAACAGACCAAACCGATTGTCCAAACCGATCGGCTCAGCCAACTATCGGGATTGTCTAAGCGGTTGACCAGCCAACTTGGCTGGCGGCAAGACGCTGCCGATGCCAACGCTGCTCGCAAGGAACAAGCCAGCGATCGCGCCAGTCGCCGTGGGTGGATTGGGCGGCGTAAACCGCCCTCGTTTCGATCGCGTCGATAGCAGCTAGGGGCTTCAAGGCTGCCGCTAATGTGCCAGTTCTGTCACCACAGTGGGTAAGCCTTCCTGAGAAATCGGCTGGTTGAACAGCACCATGGTAGTGGTCTGGTTGGCTTCAAACCCAATTCGCTCGTAGAATTTTTGTTGATTGGTTGTCATCAGGTAGACCCGCTCAACTCGGTTGACATCAGGGTGCATCAGCACAGTTTCCACCAACTTACGCCCCAGCCCAGCGCCCTGATAGTCTGGATGAATCAGCACATCCCAAATTGTGGCGCGGTAAATGCCATCTGAGGTGGCGCGGGCAAACCCGATCAGGCGATCGCCATCCCAGGCCGTTACGACCGGGTTACTGTGAGCGATCGCGACCTGCAAGTCTTCTACGCGCCGATCCTGCGCCCAAAACGCTGTCACCTGAAATAAACCCTGAAGCTGGTGCAAGTCGATATCACGACCACCTTCGCGGGCACCTTCACGAACACCCAGGCTCCGTGAGTTTTGATCGTGAACACAAAATTGAACGTGACTACAATCCATTCTGCCTAAACTCCCCTCCTCTGTAGAACCGACACAGTTTCAATCGTCTAGCGTCCTAGACCCAGCCAAATCCTGGTCATATCGATAAAATTGCTGCCTCTGCTGCTGCCTCTTTAACAAAGCTGCTGGTATATTTACGAATCTTAATCGAGAACAGCAGGTGCTGAGACTTATTTTTTGACGGCGATCGCCCTTTGGAAAACGCGCCCTAAAAAGTGGGTAAACTGGCGTTTACCGCAAGCCGATAGAATCAGCCTTTAGCTTAAGTTAGATCTTCGTTCTACACTTCACCCTGAAGGGTCATCTAAGAGAGTGGTGCAAAACGGTAGCCCTGCTTACAGAGTTGACCTTTATTGCCCAAAAGCTGCCCAATTAGGCCGTCAAGGGGAATAACCATGCCTGTGTCAATTTTTATCAGCTCTAGTAAATAGTACCAGGGTACTAACCAAGGATTTAGGGCATAATAGATCCATTGCATATAGAAGCATATGAGTCTAAACACAGTGACGTTGGTCGGTCGTGCTGGGCGCGATCCGGAAGTGAAGTACTTTGAGTCGGGTAGCGTAGTCTGCAAGTTTGCGATCGCGG
>CASBQX010000302.1 GCA_949127925.1 Synechococcales cyanobacterium PMM_0002 | reverse complement strand
GGCGGCCAAAATGGCTTGCCGCAGTGATCCTGGCCCGCTGTCGTTAGTATTGCTGACCACGCCATCGTCGTTGAGGATAGTAACCTGCACCGGGGTGAGGGTACCCACCGTGTAGGATGAATCGGCCACCAGCGCTAGGCTCACCGTTTCATCTGGCTCAATTGTGGTTAAGTCTTGAATGGGCGTCACGTTCAGCGTGACGGCAGATTGCCCTGCGGCAAAGGTAATGGTGCCCTGAGTCGCATCAAATGTAGTGCTACCACTGACGGTATAGTCATTACCTGCGCCAAATGTGGCGGTGCCTGCCACATTGAATTTGACGGTTAGCGCCCCCGATGTTGACCCAACGCGGTTAAAGGTATAAACCAGCGGAGTGCTAGCATCTTCGGCAACGCTACCCGGCGCAACCGACAGCGTTACTGTGGCGTCGTCGTTAACGATAGTCCCCACCACGGGGTCAAGGGTTTGTGAGGTATACCCTGTGCCGTCTTGCAGCGTGAGGACAATCTCTTCATTTAACTCTTGCACCGAGTCGCCTACAGGCGTGATTCTCAACGTTCGAGAGGTGTTTCCTGCGCCAAATTCAATCGTGCCGCTGGTGCCATTAAACGTAAAGAGGTTGCCAGTGGGCGCAGATACTGTGTAATCAGTGGTGAATACTGCGGTTCCAGCAACGCTGAAATTCACCGTCACAGCACTGGTAGTAAACGTTGAACGATTGAAGGTATACACTAAATCGGCGATGCCACTTGCTCTAGGCACGCCATTTTCTAAGACGCTGGCAGGGCTGATGCTTAAGCTGACGCTGCCTTCATCGTTCAAGATCGTCCCAGTCGCCGGGGCCGGAGTGCCGACGACGTAGCCTATACCGCTAGTAACTCCCAACAGCACCGTTTCGTTTGGTTCTTGAGTGTTGTCTAAAGTAGGATCAATGGTCACTGTCCGAGTGGTTTCACCTGCGGCGAAGCTCAAGGTGCCGCTGGTGGCACCGAAGGTAAATGTGCCGGCATTGGCCGTAGCGGTGTAGTCGGCTGCTGCCCCTTCAAACGTAGCAGTTCCCCCTACGGAGAAATTTACGGTTAGGGCACTGCCTATAAACCCAGAGCGGGTAAAGGTATACACCAGATTTTGGGTGCCATCTTCTAGAGCTTGGGTGGGCGCAACTGCCACAGAAACTTGGCTTTCGTCGTTGAGCAGGATGCCCTGAACCGGAGATGTGGTCAGAGGGACATAGCCGGTTCCGTTCGTGATGGTTAAATTGACGGTCTCATCGGGTTCAAATAGACTATCGGCAATCGATTTAACTTTGACGACTTTGGTGGTTTCCCCCACCGCAAAGGTGAGAGAGCTAGCCCCCGTGGCAAAGGTACTGATGGTACCGGGAGCCGTCGAGAGGGTGTAGTCGCTGTTGGCACCGCCAAAGGTGGCTGTGCCTCCCAGCGTTAGGTTGACAACAACCTGGCGGTTAGTGAAACCGGTGCGCGTAAAGGTGTAGGTTAGCTCATCGGTGCTGTCTTCTGTGACACTGGCGGGGGTAATGGCTAAGGCAATTTGGCTTTCATCGTCGGTAATGGTGCTGGTGGCGCTGCTGGCTAGGTCGAGTAAGTAGCCCGTCCCTGCTACCAGAGACAAGATGACGGTTTCATTGGTCTCAACCAGGCTATCGGCGGTGGGGGTAACACGAACGGTAGCGGTGGCAGAGTTAGCGGCAAACGTAACGGTGCCCGTGTTGCCAGTCACGATGCCGCCCGTCAGGGTGTAGTCGGTATTGCGAACGGCGGTGCCGCCTAAGCTAAAGGAGACGGGTAGGTTATTGCGGAGATAGCCAGCGCGGGTGAACGTGTAGACCAATGCAGTGCCGTCATCTTCGGGGGCGCTGCTAGGGGCAACTGCAACTGAGATCGTGCTGGGTGGGATCGGTACATTGACGGCAAAATTACCCAACGCTGTGGTGGAGATAAAGTTCCCGCTGGTATCAAACACTTGCTCCCCTTGAAGGGTAATTTGATAACTGCCGTTGTCGTTGGCGTCCCATGTGCCTCCAGGCACACTGACTTGGTAAGTGACGGTGCGAGAGGTGCCATTGCCAGCAGGCGTGAAGTTGACCAGGGTGGCAGCTTGGCTGAAGCCTTCTGGCCCAGTTACCAGCAGATCGCCAATACCGAAGCTGGCGCTGTTGAGTTGAACTGCGTCGGCATATTGCACCGTAAAGGTTTGGCTGGTGCTCCCGGCAATGGTGATGGTGGGGGTGGCGATCGCCAAATTAGCGACTCCTGGAGCCGATGTATCTTGAGCGGGTAAGGTGATCAGCTTGATGTCTTTGCGAGTAATTTTTGTAGCGTTAACTCGCTGGACAACGGCCAGATACTCTCCTGTGAGCTTATTGCGAATGATCGTATTTCTGGAGTTTCTGCCAGTGCCCTGAGTGATGCTGAGGTTCTTGAACTTGAGACCATCGGCCAAGCGAATTTGATCTTGTTTATCTTGAAAATCAGTAATGATATCGGCTGCCGCTAGCTGCGCCCCACCGCCGCCGTTGCTGAGCACAAATACATCTCGACCTTGCCCACCCGTCAAGCTGTCGGCACCAGCCCCTCCGACTAGTGTGTCATTGCCCAGCCCGCCCGAGAGCTGATCTTGCCCCGCATCGCCGTATAGGCTATCGGCACCCTCTTCACCCACTAGTCTGTCGTTGCCCTCATTGCCAAATCCGGTATCATTGCCCGCTCCGCCATTCAGCAGATCATTATCTGCCCTGCCTAAAATTAGGTCATTTCCGGCATTGCCGTATAGCTCGTCATCCCCGGCTTCACCCAGCAGCGTATCGTCTGCATCTTCGCCCAAGACCAAATCTGACGTGATGGTGCCCACGAGGAAGTCAACACCAGCGGTTCCGATAATAGTAGCCATCGACAATTTTCCTGACGAACTTATATAGAGAGGAAGAACAAGAAGGGAGCTAATCCGTTATCAACCCCTAACCCCTTAACATTCCCTTGAACGTATCATTGAGAACGATTAAAAGGTCGCAGCCTCATGACGTTAAACCACAAGCTGCTGATTTTAAGCTGTTTAAAGCCAAACTGTTGCCAAACCATTACAGCGATCTTGCCCACTTAAGGGGGCTTAAATTAACTTGATTTCAAACTGTATTGGTTATTCTTTGATATGTTTTTTGACATAAAAGTACTTCTAAACGCCGGGTTTAGTTTGAGTATGGTGTATTTTGTTACTTAAATTTATATCAGGCAGCGATTTAGCCTTCTACGGCCAGGGTGTGCAGCAGAAATGCCCACTTATCGGCGGCTTCTTCAATTTGTTTGGTGGTCGGCTTCCCGGCACCGTGGCCAGCCTTCGTTTCAATCCGGATCAGCACGGGGTTGTTGCCTGTATGCGCGGCTTGCAGGGCGGCAGCAAATTTGAAGCTGTGGGCGGGGACGACGCGATCGTCGTGGTCGGCTGTGGTAATTAGGGTGGCGGGATAGGCGGTGCCTGGTTTGAGGTTGTGCAGAGGAGAGTAAGCGTAGAGCGCCTGAAATTCTTCGGCATTTTCGGGCGAACCGTAGTCTGAGCACCAGGCCCAGCCAATGGTAAATTTGTGGAAGCGCAGCATGTCCAAGACGCCTACGGCGGGCAGTGCGGCTCCAAACAGGTCAGGTCGCTGAGTCATGCAAGCGCCCACCAGTAGCCCACCGTTGCTGCCTCCGGCGATCGCCAACTTTTCTGAACAGGTATAGCCCTGAGCGATCAGCCATTCTGCGGCACCGATAAAATCATCAAACACATTTTGCTTCTTTAGCTTGGTGCCAGCTTCATGCCAGTCTTCGCCATACTCGCCGCCGCCGCGCAGATTGGGCATGGCATAGACCCCGCCTAGCTCTAACCACACCATCAGACTGGGCGAAAACGAAGGAGTCAATGAAATATTGAAGCCGCCATAGCCATATAGGTAGGTCGGGTTTTGCCCATTCAGCACCAGCCCCTTTTTGTGGGTAATAAACATGGGCACCTGTGTCCCATCTTTGCTGGGGTAAAACACTTGAGTGGTTTCGTAGTCGCCGGGGTTGAAGGCGATCGCTGGTTGGCGAAACAGGGTGCTTTCGCCCGTGATTAAGCTGTAACGGTAGATTGTGCTTGGGGTGGTGAAACTGGTGAAGCTGTAGAACGTTTCGGTGTCGTCCGGCTTGCCGCCAAACCCGCCCACCGATCCCAGTCCGGGCAGCGCCACTTCTCCCAAAGCGGTGCCGTCTAGGGCAAAGCGTTTCACCTGGCTGTGGGCATCTTTCAGGTATGAGGCAATAAACTGATGGTTCAGCACGCTCAGCCCCTCTAAGGTTTCGGCGGCCTGGGGGATCAGTTCTTGCCAGTGTTCACGGCCTGGGTTGGTTAGATCAATTGCAATTACCCGCCCACGCGGTGCCTCTAGCGTGGTGTTCAGCCAGAGGCGATCGCCATCGTTATCGATGACGCCAAAACTAGCTTCAAATTCGGGGATCAGCTCTACGATCGGGGCATCAGGGCGGCTCATATCTTGATAGAACAACAGGTTTTCGACTCCGGTGCTGCGAGAGACGTAAAGCAGCAGGTAACGCCCATCCTCGGTAATTTGGGTGCCAAACATCCACTCTTTTTGGTCGGGTCGATGGTAAACCAGAACGTCATCCGACTGGGCGGTGCCGAGGCGGTGATAATACAGCTTTTGAAAGTAATTTACGTCTTCTAATTGCGTTTGTTCGTTCGGTTCGTCAAAGCGCCCATAATAAAACCCTTGGTGGTCATGCGTCCAGGTCGCCCCCGAAAACTTCACCCACCGCAGATGATCCCCTAGGTCGTCGCCCGTTTCCACCTCTCGCACATACCACTCCGTCCAGTCTGAGCCAGATTGCGACAGTCCATAGGCGAGGCGATTGCCATCTTCGCTGAGCGACAGCCCCGCTAGGGCCATGGTGCCGTCGGCAGAAAGGAGATTGGGATCAATTAAGACCCGTGGCTCGGCATCCAGGCTGGGCAACGTGTAGAGCACGCTCTGGTTCTGCAAGCCGTCGTTTTTGAAGTAGAAGTAGCGATCGCCCTGCTTAAACGGAATGCCGTATTTTTCGTAGTTCCACAGCTGAGTCAGGCGCTGTTGCAGGCGATCGCGCCCCTCAATCTGGTTCAGGTAGCCAAATGTCACGGCATTTTGCGCCTCAATCCAGGCACGGCTTGGCTCAGATGTCGGATCTTCTAGCCAGCGATACGGATCGGCGATCGCTTGACCGTGGTACTCGTCTACTTGATCCCCTGAAGGGCTAGCGGGGTAAACGAGAGGCGTGTCGGATCGGGGCGTGTCGGATCGGGGCGTGTCGGATTGGGGCGTGTTGGATCGGGGCATAGTGAAACGCAGCACACAACACTCCCTAATGTAGCGCCAATCTGTAACGCCAATGTAGCGACTGGCTGCCTACGCGTCTACTCGGTTTGCAGTAGGGGGCACGGTGACTGTAAACGTCGTCCAGCCCTGTTCGCTGGTGGCGCAAATGGTGCCGCCGATCTGCTCTACTAACCGCTGGACTAGGGCCAGACCCAACCCTGTGCCGCCATGTTTATAGCGATCGACCTGCAACACCCGATAGAACTTCTCGAAAATGTGGGGCAATTCTGACGCTGGAATTTCTACTTGGTTCCGCAGCTTGAAGCGGGTCAACGCACCCGAATTGGTTTCGCTAGCCGGGTGATAATGCACCGATAGCTCAATCCCCATGCCTTTTGGGGTATATTTGCAGGCATTGTTCAGCAGTTCTGCCAAAATCCGCCGCAGAATAGTGGGGTCGGTGCTAAGCGCGGGGGTATCGGGGCGGCAAGACAGCGTCAGCGTTTGCTGATAGGTAACCACACGAGTGCGAAAGGGTTCAACCAGCTTCGGCAACCATTCGGGCAGGTGAATTGCTTCCGCTGAGATAGGGAACACAGATTCTTCCATTCGCTGTAGATCCAGCAGATCGTCAATCAGTTCGGCTTCACGCGCTAGTTCACTCTCCAAAATATTGAGATACTGCTGCCGTTTTTCTTCGGTGGGGGCAGCTTTGAGCATGTGGGTGGCCATTTTGACATTGGCAATGGGGGTGCGTAGCTCGTGGGATACCGTGCTGAGAAACTGATCTTTTAGCTGATGCAGCCGTTCTAGCTCGGTCACCTGAAGTTGAGCCGACTGGTAGAGACGGGCTTGGCGAATGGCGATCGCGCACTGATTGGCCACCTGCTGCACCAGCCGAATTTCAGACTCATTAAACACATAATCTTTGCGATGGATCAGCCACAAATCTCCAAGCACCGCCTGTTCCATCCCCTGCGACGAATTGGCATCGACAAAAATGGGGCAGGCCAGCATGGCGACTTCACCGCGCTGAGGGTTGGGATAGAGTGAACAAAACTGAAAATAGTAGCCGAGCTTGAGCTGGTGATAGATTTCGGGCGAATCGTCCATTTGGGCGACGCGGCCATAAAACGTCGGAATGGAGTGAATATATTCGTAGTGAATGGTAGAGGTATTTTGATCTAGGTCATATAGGGCCGCATTACAGCCCGCCAAACCCAACACCAGCGTTAGCTCCTGCACCGCCGCCTGCAAAATCTGGCCTTCATCGAGTGAGTCGCGCACCTTGTCGGTAATCCGCTTTAGCATCGACTCATATTTCAACACCCGCTCCATTTGCTCAGAGCGCCGCAAAATCTGCTGCTCTAGGTCGGCGTTGAGCTGCTGCGCCTGCTGGTAAAGCCTAGACTGTTTTAGGGCGATCGCCACTTGCTCAATTAAATGCGTCAATAGCTCGACTTCCGCCGCCTGCCAGCGGCGCACCTCCGAGCACTGATGCACACACAGTAGCCCCAGCAGCTTCTCCCCGCGCCGAATCGGCATGATCAACTCGGCTCGAATTTGCTGCTGCTGAAACAGTTGCACCAACTCTGGAACCAAGCCCGCTTGTTCAATATCGTTGATGGCATGGGCACTGCCCTGCTGATATAGCGCAATTTGCTGGTCGGCGATCGCCTGACTGATGGGCTTGCCTAACAGCGACAGCCAGAGCTGACCCACCGACTCAGCGACTACGACTGCGCCAGCGTCGCTTTCAAAGCTATAGATCACCACCCGATCGGCCTGGAGCGCTTGTCTGGACTCTGTCACCGTATTGTCTAAAATCTCTTGCGGGTCGAGAGATTGGCGAATGCGCTGGGTAACAGTCGAAATCAAACGCTCTTGCTCAACTTTTTGCCGCAGCGATATCTCCAACTGCTTTTGCTGCGAAATATCGTGGACTAGCCAGCGCAACCGTTCGACCTGCCCCGCAACAGAACACACGCTCCCTGCACGCAGCAATACAAAAGTAGGCTGTTCAGGATTTGCCTTGAGCCTAATTTCAAGCTGCTGATTCTGCGTACCTGGACGACTCAACGCTGCCAGCAGCGATCGCAGGGGCTGAATATCTTCTGAGCAGATAAACGCATTCAGCGGCTGGCCGACCAACTCACCGTGCGGCACTTTCAGCAAGTTTGGCGCGGCTCCATTAGCCTCTAAAATAACCCCACTCAAGTCTGTGACCAAGTACCCTTCTGGGGCTGTTTCAAATAGTTCTTGGTAATACTCGCTGTCTGCTTTGACTTTGGCATACTGAAGCAGAAGCTCATGATGCTTCGTGTGAACCTCTGCCACCGTCGCCTGAAGCTCTACCAGGGTTTGAGCCAGTTCTCCTAAATCTGAACAGGCGTTTTCAACCAGGAAACTGCCATCAGCATGCTGGGACAAACTATTTAGTTGGCGCTGAGCAACCTTGAGTTGAAAATTCAGGTCACGATCACTCACCACGTTACTCTCCCGCCTTCAAGCTAAGACTCTACTTGAATGTAGCCTGACATAGTCTACGCCGCTACTAGATGCCACTACGTAAGCAGTGTGCCACTAAGTAAACAGTGTGTCACTACATCAACAGATGCACTCCTTTAAGCCGCCCTAAAACGCTCATGCCGTGTCATTGGCTCCTGAGCCGTTGAGTTTATTACCCTGCCAGCAAGAATTGCTCTGGTTCAAATTGAATCTAGACACCCATGTGACCTGGGAGCAATCTTGAACGGATGGTCTAGACCAGAATAATGAACAGCAAATCGATAGTGGGTAAAGCCACCTAATTTATAGATAGCCCCATCATAGTTTACGTCATGAGCAATCTCAAATCAGCTCATTTTTGCGGCTAGGCAAAAATGAGCTGATGCGAGGCAGACGAGTTTCTCTATTTTTCTACTGTAGACTTTGCCCCACAGCTCAGCCTGCAATGTGTTCAAGCAAATGCCATTGGTGAGTTTCGGTGACCGCTTGATTGACCAGGCTGAACATGCGCCAGCAGTGATTATCTGTTTGCAGAGGCAGCTCTTCATTTTTCACCACAAAATTGAGGCACACCTCTTCATCCAGAGCGAGAGGCTGATCTGAGGGTTTATCAATGAGCACCTCTACGGTGACCAACTTAGCGTAGGCTACACCGCCCGGCACTTCCCGAGCCACCATATAATCGTCTGCATCGTAAATGACATCACAATTGCAAGACCGCAGCAGTTCTTCCAACGAATAGCGGAATCGGTCTAAGGATGTAGCAACTTTAACTAGGCAGGTATAACGAGCCATAATCAACCCAAGCCACGCAACTGTAATTACAACAACCAAAACATGAAATCGATCAACCAACGCTGCGAGCCTAACCTACCGAATCGCAGTATGTTTGCACTAGCCGAGAACCACACCGTCGAACAGGCTCTGGGTGAAATTCGGATATTTGCATACCAACCATTAAAATCTGTAAGGAAGCCTGTTTAAGACTGGGGGGAAGCCCGTTAAAGCTAGGTTATTTCCTTACACTAAATTAAGGTATCGAATCATCTTTGGAAATATTACCATTACTTCCCCCCGATCTGTCTACATTAACCAGAGAATTGTAGGCCCTGTTAAGACATTGATAAACCTAGCGCTTGCGTGTCCACCTCTGATTAGACTCAGCGGCCTAATCCCTCGGACGCATTTATGACAATAGAATTTGACGAATTTGATGCAATTGCCTCAATAACGCACCTTACGTCTTAATCATTCCTTTCGATATTGCAGTTTATCGCC
>CASBQX010000301.1 GCA_949127925.1 Synechococcales cyanobacterium PMM_0002 | reverse complement strand
GGGGCGGCGACGGTGTGGTGGGGGGCGGTGCAGCAGGCAAGGCCATCGGAGCCGTAATGGGTAACGTTGGAGGCTCAACGTCTACAGCGCTTCTAGCAGAAGGATAGTCGTTGGTTTTGCCTTCTTTGCGCAGCGTGAGTTCAAAATCATTACTTTTTAGGCTGATTTCCGCGATATTGGATTGATTTAGAATCGTCAGCAATTCGCGGATTTCATTAAAGTTTAATTCCACAAGTTTTATAGCCCACTATCAAAAACGGTCAGATCAAGGGGAGTATAGGTAGCTGAGAACAGCAAGGGCAGAAGCTCAGGCGATCGCCTGCACCAGCTTCTGCCCTTGAACCGTGGTTGCAATCCACTAGTCTTTCTCGCGGCCTAGGTAGGTATCTGTTCGAGTGTCGATCTTGATGCGTTCACCTGTGGTGATGAATAACGGCACCATGACTTGAGCACCCGTTTCCACAATCGCTGGTTTGGTGCCTCCGGTGGCCGTATCTCCCTTCAGCCCTGGATCGGTTTGGGTAATTTCCAAAACCACAGAGTTTGGCAGCTCTACGTCCATCACCTGCTCTCCCCAGCGAACCAGGTTCACTTCCATGCCCTCTTTGAGATATTTGACGCGATCGCCAATTTGAGCCGCCGTGAGCCGCCCTTCTTCGTAGGTGCCCATATCCATGAAGACGTAGTCATTGCCTTCTTTATAGGTGTGTTGCATCACACTCTTTTCCAGCACAGCCTGGGGCAATGTTTCACCAGCTCGAAACGTTTTTTCTATAACGCTGCCAGACTGTGCGTTTTTTAATTTGGTGCGCACAAAGGCAGACCCTTTGCCGGGTTTCACATGGAGAAACTCCACTACCCGCCAAACCGAGCCATCGATAACAATAGTGACACCTGTGCGAAAGTCGTTACTGGAAATCATGAATCTTGCAGAGTGGGGATGACAATCGGCAATTTATTTTACCGCTTGTTGGGTCATCGGCGTGAGTCGCAATGGATTCGGAACTGGTTTCGGTGAATTTGGCCGCGATCGCCAGTGGTCTTAAGCTATGGTGAGAGCATCCTGTTTGCTGAGAGCCTAAAACTATGAAGCGGTTGCTGTTGGCGGCGTTGTTGGGCATTGGGCTACTGTTGGCGCTGGCAAATGCGCCCAATTTGGGCGCTCAGGGCACCTACGATTCAATTGCATTAGATTTTCAAGAAACGTTAACGGATGCCCAAATTCAGCAGCAGGTGGAGGCGATCGCCCAACGCTATCACGTCACCCCCCAGCTGAATAGCGCGTTTTCGGCGGCGGATCACCTGTATGTGGTGTCCGGCAATGCGCGGCTGCTCAAATTGCTGAGGCACTCTGACCTGCGTCAATCTACCGAATCGATTGACCCCAACTATATCTATCAAGCCTTCGAGATTCCAAACGATCCCGATTACAGCAAACAGTGGAACCTGCGCGCAATCAATATGGAAGCGGCTTGGCACCAGACCAAAGGCAGCGGGGTGACGGTAGCGATTATCGACACAGGTGTGACCGTCGTCCCAGACCTGAAAGACACTAGCTTTGTCCCTGGCTATGACTTTGTGAATGACTCGACCGATGCCTCCGACGACAACGGGCACGGCACCCACATTGCCGGAACGATCGCCCAATCTACCAATAATAATTTTGGCGTAGCGGGCATCGCCTACGAAGCCAGCTTGATGCCGCTGAAAGTGCTCAGCCAATCGGGTGGGGGCACCGTCACCGATATTGCTGAGGCGATTCGGTTTGCGGCTGACCATGGCGCAGGTGTAATCAACATCAGCCTGGGCGGTGGCGGCGATGCTGCCGTAATGCAAGAGGCGATCGCCTATGCCCACGATAAAGGTGTCGTCATCGTCGCCGCCGCCGGTAATGGCAACAGCAACGCCGCCGCGTTCCCGTCACGCTATCCCAACGTGATTGCAGTAGCGGCGCTAGATGCTAGCGGCGTCAGAGCGCCCTATTCCAACTTTGGGGCAGGTGTAGACATCGCGGCTCCTGGCGGCGTGATTGATGGCGAAAACGCGGCAGGCGGCATTTTGCAGCACACCATTGACGACGAAACTGGTGAACCTGTATTTCGGGCGTTCCAGGGCACTAGCATGGCGGCTCCCCACGTCGCAGCGGTGGCGGCGTTAATAGAATCAGTCGGCATCAAAGACCCCGACACCGTGACCGCTATCTTGCAACAATCGGCGCGCCCGGTACCAGACGACGCCCTCAACCACTATGGCGCAGGGCAGCTGGATGCCGACGCTGCCGTTAAACTGGCACAGCAAGATCACCTAGACGTCAAAGATTTTCTGCGCTGGCTGCGCGATAGCGGCTATCTCAATCTGCGGTTCTGGGTGGATGGCGGTGCCGTGGCGCTGTTGCCTAAACTGGGTATGGTGCTGGGTTCGTACCTGTTGGCGTGGCTGCTGCGCCGTTACGTTCCGGTGTTGAGTTTATCTCTAGGAGCAGGTTTAATCGCGGGCAGCAGCGGGCTGTTCCCTTTGAGAGGCTTCTATATATTTGACTTACCCCAGTTTCCATTCCGTGTGCTGGGCAGTTCTATTCCCGAGTTGGGCGGTGCCATCGGGGGTAGTGCGGCGCTCAACCCATTGTTTGCCAGCGTTTTGATCCCGTTTATGCTGGTCGCGTTGCTGCTCGGCCATCCTCAATGGAAATGGGTGGCGATCGGCTCCTGTTTGGGGGTGGCGGTCTGCTTGGCCGTCAGTGCCATTGGCTCACCGCAAGTCCTGTGGCTAGGCAGTGGGGCGATCGCCCGTTCATACCTGCTGGTCAACGCCCTGCTGTGTTTTGGCCTAGCCAAGCTAGGCGCGCAGGCCAGCTAACGTCCAGAATTTTATGATCGCGTCATTTCCAGAATTTTATTACGGCTGACTCTATGCTCTCTCTCCAAGGCACGGTGCAAAAATCTGAGATGGGGGCTGGCACATGGGCGCTGGTTGCCAGTACGGGTGAAACCTATGAAATCCATCGCGGTGCGCCCCAGGAACTGTTGCAAAATGGGCTGAAGGTGCAGGTTGAGGGCACGGTTCGTCAAGATGTGATGACGATGGCGATGATTGGTCCGGTGCTCGAAGTCAAGCGGTTTGAGGTGATCAGTTAATCGATCGCGATCACCAGGAATTGATCGATCAGCCCGTGTAGTGACCGGGTAGGATCTGATTGATACTATTTGTTGATATCACTACTGATTTGGGCAGTCTACCTATGCTTCAGCCTCAGGGGAAAAATCTGTATCGGACTGGCATCGGCTGGGTCGCTGGCTCAGGCATGTTGGCGCTGGCTAGTTTGGGCGGGTGGGCACTGTATGGCGTGACGCTCAACCGGGTGCCGGAGGCGATCGCCGTCCGGCTTCAAACGGTAGAACGCGGCACCGTCGAAACGGTGATTAGCGAAAGCGGTACGGTGGAACTGGGGGGGCAGCAAACCCTGGTGTCTCCAGCCGAAGGAGCCGTGGAGCGGGTGCTGGTGCAAGCAGGCGATCGCGTCACCACCGGGCAGGTGCTAATTACGTTGCGCAATCCCGATCGGCAAACGGCGCTGCTCGATCAGCAGGTGCAGATTCGGCAGCAGCAGGTGGCGCTAGCTCAAAACCAGGCTCAGATTGCTGAGGCACAGGCACAGCTGATTACCGATCAGCAACAGCTACAAAACTTAACTCGTCTGGCCGAAGTAGGAGCCATTTCTCGTGAACGGGCGCAAGCGCAGGAAACGCAGGTGCGGGCAACTCAACGCACCCTGCGCGATGCGACGGCGGCGGTGCAAACGGCCAGCTTAGAAATTCAAAAACTTCAGTTGCAGCGGCAGCGCACCCAGCAAGAGCTGCAAGGCACGATCATTGCGGCACCCATTAATGGGCTGGTGCTAGGGGTGGAAGTGAAGGATGGCGATGGGGTCGATCGGCGGACGCAGCTGCTGACCTTGGGCAACCCGGCGCAAGAAGTGGTGAAGCTGAAACTATCGACGCTGAACGCCGCGCAGGTGAGAATCAATCAATTAGCGCGGGTGAGTGTGATTGGGCCAGATGCGACTGTGTTTACCGGGCGAGTCCGGGCTTTGTATCCGCAGGCGATCGCCTCTGACGACTCCAGCGGCGGTTCCTCAGCGTCTAGCCAGATGATGGTGCCCACAACGGTGCTGCTCGATCGCCCCACCCAAACGCTAATTCCAGGCAGCCAGGTGAATGTGGAAATTGTGCTGCAACAGCGCCAAAATGTGGTGGTGCTAGATGTAGAAACGATTCAGCAGGGCGATTCTAAACCGTTTGTCTGGGTGGTAGACGAGGCCAACACGGTGCGTCAACAGCCCGTTACCCTCGGCTTAGAGGGCCTAACGCAAGTTGAAGTGACTACGGGTTTGCAGGTAGGCGATCGCATTGCCGTTCCCACGCCCGATCTGGCGCTGACGCCTGGAATGCAGGTTACCTCAGCTCCAGCATCGCTACCCGGCGCTAGTCCAAAGGTCAGCCCATGAGTTTGGCCGCTCGCGATTTACTGGCGCTAACGCTGCGATCGCTCACCAGTAACCCCCTGCGCTCTCTGCTCACAACCGTGGGCATCTTCATGGGTGTGGCCTCGGTCAGTGCCACGCTCAACGTTGGCAGCATTAGCCGCGCCGTAATTGCCCGCCAGCTCGCCGCGCAGGAGGCACCCCAGATTACAACGCTACCGGAATGGACCGGGTTTGATAGCCGGATTCGCCTAAACCAAGGAGACATTACCTACCTTGAGCAACGGCTCTCGGGTGCAGCGGCTGTGAGCGGCTTGCAGTGGGTCGGTTCCATTGCGGTGCTGTTTCGCGATCGCGATGCCAAGCCGCAGGTGGTGGCTATTTCGCAGGCGTATCTGAAAACATCGGGCAATCGGCTCCAAGCCGGACGGTTTTTGACCAATGCAGATTTTGATAGCTTTCGCCCGGTGGCCTTAATTGATCAGGTGGTGAGCCAGACCCTATTTAAAGCCGAATCGCCGATTGGTCAACAAATTTATCTGAATCGCCAGCCGCTGACGGTGGTGGGGGTAATTGAGCGCAGAATTGACGCCGACGATATGGATCAAGACGGCATGCTATTCCTTTCGCTGGCGTTTCAAGGGGCAATGAGTGGCGATCGCGCCATGAACGCCATCAAAATCCGGCCTCGGCAGCTAGAGAGCTTAAACCAGGTGAGCGATCAGGCTAAGCAGCTGCTAGAACAACGCTATCCAGGGCAGCAGTTCTATGCCTGGAACAATGTCGAGGATATTTTACGTCAGCAAGAAATATTGACCCTGGCCTCACGAGCACTGGCGGCGGTGGGGGTGGTGTCGCTGCTGGTCGGCGGAGTCGGCATTGCCAACATCATGATTGCGGCGGTAACGGAGCGCACGGCTGAAATCGGCATCCGGCGCGCCATTGGGGCAACCCAAAGCGAAATTATGGTGCAGTTTATTTTGGAGGCGGCGCTGCTGAGCATCGTGGGGGGCAGCGTGGCGATCGCCTCGATCCACGGCCTAACGCTGCTCGTCGCCAACCAGTTTGACCTGCCCTATCGCTTTGACCCGCATACTACGACCCTGGCCATGGGTTCTGCTTTGCTCGTGGGCGTCGGTGCCAGTTTTCTGCCCGCTCTGCGCGCCAGTCGGCTCGATCCGGTAGCGGCACTGCGATCGGAATAACGGTTGGCGATCGCATCCCCCAATCAATCCGGGGCTTGGCACTGCCAAGCCCCCTAGATATCTAAACCCTACGCATCGTCTAGCGCGGCAATACCGGGTAGAACTTTGCCTTCTAGCAGTTCCAGACTAGCTCCTCCACCCGTGGAAATATGGCTCATTTGCTCGGCCACGCCTACTTTCTCCACCGCCGCCACCGAGTCGCCACCGCCGATGATGGTCGTCGCGCCAGTTTTGGTTAGAGCCGCCAAAGAATGGGCGATCGCCTCCGTGCCAGCGGCAAATTTGTCGAACTCAAATACACCCATAGGGCCGTTCCAGATCACCGTCTTGCAGCCGAGTAGCGCTTCCTGGAAGACCTTAATCGAGTCGGGACCAATGTCTAGGCCCATCCAGCCGTCGGGGATGGCGTCAATGCTGACGGTTTGAGCGTTGGCATCGGCGGCAAATTTGTCGGCTATCACCACATCGGTTGGTAGCAGCAGGGCGACCCCTTTTGCTTTTGCTTTTGCTTCCAAGGTTGTAGCCAATTCTAGAAACTCATCTTCGGCCAGCGACTTGCCCACGCTCAGGCCACGAGCTTTGTAGAAAGTAAAAATCATGCCACCGCCAATCAGCAGCTTGTCTACTTTTTCGAGCAGGCTTTCAATCACCGTGATTTTGCTTGATACCTTCGAGCCACCGATAATGGCGACCAGCGGACGCTTGGGATCTTCGATCGCATTTTGCAGATATTGCAATTCTTTTTCAATCAGCAAACCGCCTACCGAGGGCTTCAGGTAGTGGGTCACGCCTTCGGTAGAGGCATGGGCGCGGTGGGCGGTGCCAAAGGCATCGTTCACGTATAAGTCGGCGACCGATGCCAGCTGTTTAGCAAATTCTGGATCGTTTTTTTCTTCTTCAGGGTGAAACCGCACGTTTTCCAGCAAAATCACCTGACCGGGCTGCATGGCGGCAACCACGCTGGCCACCTCATCCCCAATGCAGTCGCTGGGCTTGGTCACCGTTTGCCCCAGTAGTTCTGACAGGCGGGCAGCAACGGGCGTCAGCCGATTTTTTTCAGAGACGCGGGCGGCAAAGTTGTCGCCTTTGGGTCGGCCAAAGTGGCTAGCCAAAATTACCTTTGCCCCTTTGCTAATTAGCTCACTGATCGTGGGCAATGCCGCCCGAATCCGGGTGTCGTCAGCAATATTGCCTTTTTCATCTAACGGCACATTAAAATCTGCCCGTACCAATACCCGCTTCCCCTGCAAGTCAGACGCGGTCAAATTTGCTAAAGTTTTCTTGGACACTACATGTACCCCTTGAAGTAAGTCTTTCTACCTATCAGCTATTGTAAAACGTCAGGGATTACTAACAGTCAGCCAGAAGCCGGGGTAAGCCCACTATTAATTCTTTTCAAGTTTGGCAAGTTCTATAACTTTCGCTTATAAGATCTGTAGTAAACGTGTAGACAACGCTGGGAGCTGCAAGATGTGCCACAAGCTGCGATCGCTCAGCATTACGCTCAGCATTACCAAGGTAATTGCTAACGTTTTCAAATAGTCACTCATCACTTGATCGAACTCTGTGTCTCTGTGAGGCTGTTATGTTGTTTGAAACTATTTTGTTTCCAATTGATCAAAGCCGTGAATCTCGTGAGGCGGCTGAGGTGGTGGCAGATGTGGTGAAAACCCATAACAGCCGCCTGATTATTCTGTCCGTGGTGGCGGCGCTAGAAGCAGGGCAAGCCCCCACCAAAGCTGATGTGGAAATGGCTTCTCCGCAGGCGATCGCCGATCTGTTGACCAGTGCCAAAGCTCTATTTAGCGATCAGGGGATTGAGCCTGAACTGCTTGAACGCCAAGGCAAGCCCGCCTTTACCATCTGCGATGTGGCCGATGAAGTGGGCGCAAATCTGATTATTATGGGCTGTCGCGGCCTGGGACTAACCGAAGATGGCGTGGCAGATAGCGTCACCAATCGCGTGATTAATCTGTCTCCTTGTCCGGTGCTGGTTGTGCCCTAGCGGGTTGGCTCAATCTGCGGTAAATCTTGTCGGAGAAATAAAGCCCGGTAAACGGGTTCGCCGCGTGAGAGGGTCGATTGTTCGCGCTCAGTGGGCACGGGGAAGGGGTTGTCGGGCAGCCACTCGCCATGATTTTGGGGGCAGAAGGCTGGATCTGCCTGGACGCGATCGCACATTTCTACCGCCACAGTTTTTACGTCCGACTGCACAAATAGCGCTCCGCCAACGGGCAAATAGTGACCTAACTCCGCCACTGTTTCGGGCTGCACGACTCGTCGCTTTTGATGCCGCTTTTTGAACCAGGGGTCGGGAAATTGAATGCTGGCTCGTTGAAGAGCAAGGGGAGGCAGCGATCGCAGCAGTGGATCAAGTGAATTGCTGACATTACAGAACACATAGTGCAGATTCGTGAACCCGCGCTCATCGCACCAGCGATTGGCCTGTTCAACCAGCGGCTCGCGAATTTCTAGCCCCAAAAAATTCCACTCAGGATACAACTCCGCCATTTGCAGCAAAAACACGCCGCGCCCACAGCCAATATCTAAATGCAGCGACTGCCCAGACCGAGCATAGACCTGCTGCCAATCTGGGGGTTCAACTGGCTGCTGATACTTCTGGCTCAGCGGATTCACGTGCTGACGCACTCGCACAACTGCCAATACACCCACTCCTTTTGTCTACAGCACTGCCTTCAGCCTAAAACATATATGATTTATCCACACGCCTCAATGTCCCTTTTTCCTGCTCGTCATGTCTCTCAATTTCCGCTTCGCCATCATTAGCGATCTGCATATTGCCCTCCCCCACACCATTTGGGACAGTCGCGATCGCTTCCACCTAGTGGAAGTTAGCATTCCTGCCCTAGAGAGCGTGCTGACAGCTTTGCAAACTCTAGACCTAGATTTTTTGCTGCTCCCAGGCGACCTAACCCAGCATGGCGAACCCGAAAACCACGCCTGGTTAGCCGACCGATTGACGCAGCTCCCCTACCCTGTTTACTTGGTTCCCGGCAACCATGACCTGGTGGAGCGGCAGTCAACCCCGCAATCGATTGGGGTAGAAGACTTTTTAAACTGCTATCGACCCTTTGGCTACACCGATAGCAGCCACCCCTATTACGTCCGCCAGGTGCTGCCCGGTGTCACGCTGATTGGGTTAAATTCGATTGCCTTTGATGCAGCGGGGCAGCAGTTGAACCGAGGCCGGATCGACGCCGTACAGTTGACCTGGCTGGCAAACACCTTAGCCACCGTTACCGAAGACGTCGTTTTGGTGATGGTGCATCACAATGTGATCGAACACCTGCCAGGGCAGTCGCAGCATGGCATGGGGCAACGCTACATGCTAGAAAATGCCGCAGAACTGCTCGCCATTTTGCATCGTGCCGCCGTGCCGCTGATTTTTACAGGTCACCTGCATGTGCAAGATATTGCCTATGATCGGGGCAGCCAGCATCAGGGCAGCCAGCATCAGGGCATCTACGACATCACCACCGGGTCGCTGGTCAGCTATCCCCATCCCTACCGGGTGCTGCATTTTGAGCAAGGCGACGACGGCAACTCACAGCTCACGGTCGAAACCGAGCGGGTCAGTGCTGTTCCAGGCTGGGACGATCTACAGCATCTCTCCCGCGAATGGATGGGCGATCGCTCCTTCCAGTTTATGCACCGATTTCTCACCCTCCCGCCCCTGAGCCTGTCGTCTGCCGAAGCCACCCGCCTTGCTCCCAGCTTGCGCTACTTTTGGGCCGACATTGCCAGCGGTGACCCCCAGTTCGACTTCAGCCAGCTTCCGCCCCATGTCCGTCAGTACCTGAACCCTTTTGGCCGTGGCGATCGCGCTGACCCAACCTTCGACAACAACACCGTCTTAGTTTGGAGTGGATAACGTCTAGCAGTTTTTATCTCGGCAAATGCCAAATACCGACGTGTAGCCGTGCAAAAAGGTGGAATTGCCGACTGGGCCAATTTCGCCACCGCAGAAGAACCCGCTGAGAGGAATGTCTCGAATGTAGCGGCTAAATAAATGGGAATCAAAATTCGGCTCCCCATACAGCCCTTCTCCTCTGCCCACGCACGAAAACATCAGCGCCCCAACGGGAGATGCTGCATCTGAGCCTTGAGCCTGATACCGTTTGAGCAGCGTTTCTAGATCATCTGCCGAGGTTTCCGCATCGCGCAAATGAAACTGAATCCGTTGCCCAGAGCGAACGCGATCGCCAATCGCCATTGCCCCTGCCCGTGGATCGACGCCCAACAAATTGCGAATTAGAAAATCACCCGGTTCTAGCAACTGCTTAAATTCACTTTGAGCCACCCCAACAAACAACGAATGCTGCGCCAGTTCGCGATCGTCCTCGCTGAGATCTTGCAGCAACCGTTGCAGCGCTTCTAGGGGCGTAGAAAGTTTGCCATAGCCCGCTGTCGTCGCATCTGTGGCATCGATCTGCTCTTCCAGCTTCAGCATGATATTGCGATCGCCTTCTGCCACCCGATACGGATGCCCAATGGGGCGACATCCCTGCGCCACGATCGCCTCGATTACCACATTGCCACTCAGAGCCAGCCCCACCACCCCACCCCGGTGGAGCCGTCCGTCGCAAAATAAATTGCCACCCCCAGCCGCATTGCCGTTGGCCAAACCGCCCACTTTCACCGCCGCCGGGTAGGCATAGTCTAGCCCTTGCAATAGGTCGTTAATTCCGCTAAACATAGGGTCGGCTAACAAAATAAAATCGGGGTGTGCTTCCGGCGACACCCCTACCAAATCAACCCACTGACTGGGAGAACTGTCTAAATCTGGTAGATCGTCTGCGGAAATATAGAACGTGTGCAGCTTCACATCTGGCAGCCGCGCCAGGGTTAAACTTAGCGCTGGTTCCCCCTCTATCTCTTGAATCTCGCCATCAGAGTCTACGCCGATGACACCGCCACCGCTACAGCCCAACAACAGCGGCAGAGACAGGTGCTCTCGCAGCAGCGGCAACAGCCGAGAATATTCACTAGCAAACGCAGAAGAAATGAACACCAGTCCCAAATCAGCCGGAGTTTGGAGTGCTAGTTGCGTTTGTTCTACCACGTCTTTAACGGCGGCTTCCAAAGACGCACGGGTTGACAATGCATTTGCCCATTTCATGCGGTCAGTCACAGGGTTCATCCTTTTGCGTTACCAATCGAAGCTGATCAAGCTATGTAAGACCCACTGCATCTGTCTTATCTATAACTACTCAGTCTTATTTGTCTATATTATTCAGACTTATATAGTAACGGTAACAGTCAATTCATCGGTATTGCGGCTGAGTAACGGGACTAAAGTGAGAGACGGCTTCACATTTATTTCTTGGTTCATCCGTAGGTTTTGCGCATTCGGTAGCAGTTTTTACAGGCAGTTAGGGGCGATCGCACGCTAGCATGGGGTGAGCTGCCATGCCGTTGCAGAGTTCCCAGCAGAGTCCTATACTCTGTCAAAAGAGCAACCTAGGTGCCACTGCTGGCTACGGGTTGCCCCAAACGGAATGTCACATTGAATGTCTTAACCTTAAGACTTTTGGGCGAGTAGTCTGACCTCTTGATTGATTAGGCTACCCTAGAGTGGGCGTTAACACTATCTAATTGTAGAAATTTAGAGCTACTGAAATCTATGAGCGATATTCAATCCAAAATTCAAGAAGAGCGCAGCGAAGCTCGTGAAGTCTGCGAGATCAAGGGCGACGGTTCGGTAGAATGTGCAGCCGCCTGGGATGCTGTAGAAGAGCTACAGGCTGAAGCGTCTCACCAGCGCGAAAAAGAACACCAGAAAAACTCGCTCCAGCAGTACTGTGACGACAACCCCGATGCGCTCGAATGTCGGGTATACGACAACTAACGCCTAATTCTCTCTGTCTATCTGAAGCGTGGGTCATAGGCATGTCCTGTCGCCCACGTTTTACGCGGCGTGCAAACGGTACTATACCTATCAAGAGCAGCGTGTGTTAAACGCTGATTACCAGTTGTTGGGATGCTAAAAGCTAAACGCGGATGCGCAACGACCGTAGGAATATGACAGATTCTTTGCCGGTCTTATCGTTTCAATCTGTGGAGCCGCAGACCTGGCAACTGCCCACTGCCGAGGCTACTCATGAATTTGGGGTGAGGCTGGGGCGATCGCTACCCCCAGGCAGTATTTTGCTTTTAAACGGCGATTTAGGCAGCGGTAAAACTACGCTAGTGCAAGGAATTGGGGCAGGACTAGACATCGCAGAACCCATTGTTAGCCCCACGTTTACCTTGATTAATGAATATCTCAACAGTCGCCTCCCGCTTTATCATTTTGACCTTTACCGCCTAGAACCCACCGAGGTAGCGGCGCTTCACCTAGAAATCTACTGGGACGGACAGGAAACACCCCTAGGGATCGTGGCGATCGAGTGGCCAGAACGATTGCCCTATCTACCTGCCAACTATCTAAATATTTTGCTAACGGATACTGCTGATGGCGGTCGTCTAGTTCGGTGGGCAGCGGTTTGAACCATGGGGTTGCCATAGGCTAGAGATGAAGCTTTTAAAGAAAAGCTAGTTTTATGTTTGTTTTATGACCTACTCTCATAATTGTGCATTAAAAGTTACAAACCGATTAATCTAATCACATAGGAATTTTTCCAACAGCGAATCTCCTAGGGAAAGGAGCAAAATTCAGTCATTTGAATTTACAGCAACGCCCCTAGTGCGGTTTGAGCCATCCGAGACGTCTCTAAACTCGCTTAGAAACCTGTTGACAAAATATTCCGAACTGGGTGCATCAGTCCTTAAGGGGCATTGTGGGTCGTTTAATTCATTGCTTGACTTCAACTCAGCTATTTTCTTTGAAAGAGATCTGCAATAGCTCTTTCAAAAATCGGTAGATTTGAATTAGGATAGCGACGGTTAGATCACCAAGATATAGATTCAGGGGATATTTTTTAGGTCGCCTTCCGCTTTTATTGCCGAGCGGGTCGGCATTTAGCCATGTCCGCTAGATGTTGACTCTTAAGACGTTCAACCTCAAACCACCAAAAGACTAGTCTCTTCGTTCAGAGACACTAGATATTTTTTGGGTTCTGATGCTGCAATTCTTCAGTTGAGCGTCTGTCTGAGCAATGTGTGCGGCACCGATAGAAGCGTATCTCAGTTTTGCAGGTTATGAGGTGAGCATTTTGTGACTGCACAAACTGTGACTGCACAGATTGTGACTGCACAGATTGTGACTGCACAAATTGTCGTGGTGGCCATTTGGGGTCAGGTCTAGATCGAAAAAATGGTTTGTGCTCTAGGCAGCGTGGTTAACGTCCCATTCTGAACGTTTCACGTGGTTCGTCAGCCAACTCGTTATCAAGGCTAACTTACTGATGGCTAGAGCATACGGGGATTAGCTTCCTACTCTCACAGGCAGGAGCTTCGGTTACGGCATCACTTGACTGGGGAATGAATTTACTTTTAGCAGGAGTGCTCGGCACATCTTTTAAGCTCTAAAACGAATTTGTTTCTATTAATTGTCAAAACCTAGGTTTTGAGGTGGAACTAAGTTGAAGATTTTCCGTCAGGAGCTTCTTTGATTAGTGTTTTGTCTACCGATTGACCAGGCTGTAGGGGATTTTTTTGCCGATCCAAGGTTGTGCCAAGTTTGCGCATTTAAGTTCAAGCGAGATGTTGGGAAAATGTCAATTATCCACCAATTACGTCAATATCACGAGCAGGGTAGGCAATGAAGACAAAAAATGACCTGGTCAAAGAAGCCTGGCAGCTGCTTGATCGTTCTGTTGTACATTATGGCGATCGCCTTGTAGGAACCGTTGCCGCCTGCGATCCCAGTGTTGAAGCGCTTAACTATGATCAGTGCTTTGTGAGAGATTTTGTCTCCTCAGCTCTGGTGTTTTTGATGAACGGCAAGGCCGATATTGTCCGTAACTTCTTGATAGAAACCTTGACCCTGCAAGGCAGCGAGAAGCAAATGGACTATTTCTACGCTGGGCGTGGCCTGATGCCCGCTAGCTTCAAAGTCGTCACAGCCGAAGGTCGCCACTATCTAGTGGCAGATTTTGGTGAACATGCCATCGGTCGAGTCACACCCGTCGATTCATGCCTGTGGTGGATAATTTTGCTGCGAGCCTATGTGAAGTCAACGGGCGACATGGACTTGGCGCATCAACCCGAGTTTCAACAGGGCATTATCTGGATCTTGAAGCTGTGTCTGTCCGATCGCTTCGATATGTATCCCACTCTGTTGGTTCCCGATGGAGCCTTTATGATTGACCGCCGGATGGGGGTCGATGGGCACCCGCTCGAAATCCAGGTTTTGTTTTATGCCGCATTGCAGTCGGCGCGAGAACTATTGCTGCCGGGGGGCGATCGCGATATCCACATTCAGATCGTGAATCAGCGCCTCAGCATCTTGAACTATCATATGCGCCAATACTACTGGCTGGATCTGAATCGCCTGAATAAAATCTATCGCTATAAAGGCGAAGAGTTCGGGGAAGCCGCCATTAACAAGTTTAACGTTTACCCCGACTCTATCCCCGAATGGGTATTTCATTGGATGCCCGATCAAGGTGGCTACTTGGCTGGCAATCTTGGCCCTGCCCGTCTAGATTTCCGCTTCTTTGCCTTAGGCAATCTGATGGCAGTTGTGTGCTCTCTCACCAATGCTGAAGAGTCGCAGCAGCTGATGGACTTGATTGAATATCGCTGGGATGATTTGGTGGGAAAAATGCCCATGAAAATTTGCTACCCAGCAGTGGCCGATCAAGAATGGAAATATATGACGGGCTGCGATCCAAAAAATACGCCCTGGTCTTACCACAATGGCGGTAACTGGCCTGTGTTGCTCTGGCTGCTGGCCGCTGCGGCTCAAAAGACTGGCCGACCCGAAATTGCTAGGCGGGCGATCGCCATTGCCGAAGAGCGCCTAAGCCAAGATGAGTGGCCTGAGTATTACGACGGTCCCAAGGGGCGACTGATCGGTAAAGCCTCGCGCAAATATCAAACTTGGACGATTGCGGGCTACCTGTTAGCCAACGAAATCTTAGAAAACCCGGCCAGCATTAACATCTTCTCGTTTGATGAAGACCCCGAAATGTTTGACTGGATGTATCGGCTACAGGAATTCTAAGCCTAAAAAGCATGAACGGGGAGGCACTGTTTCCCCGTTCAACACTCTTGATTTAATCAAAGTACCTTGACTGAACCCGACCTTTACTCGCGCGACAATACTGGCAGCTGCCGCCACGACGACGTTAGGCTACGGCCACCGCTGCCTTTTTCTCCACTGGCTTCGGTGCCTCGGGTGCAGGTTCTGCCACTGAACTGGTTTTCAAGGCGGCTTCGGAGAGCAGCTGCATATAAAGCTGACCCAAATGAGATGCCACACCCTGCCAACTAAAGTTTGTTTCAACCCGTTGGCGACCCGCCTGCCCCAACTGATCGCGCCAAGTGGGATTGCTGAGAATGCGATCGATTGCCGTAGCGAATCCATCGACATCTTTCGGTGGCACCAGCAAGCCAGTGGCTTCGGGAATCACTGTATATTGCAAACCGCCGACATCACTGCCTACTACAGGAGTGCAGCTAGCCATGGCTTCGATCGGCACCAAGCCAAATGGCTCATAGTGGCTAGGCACTACAGAGACATCAGCAGCTGCATAGTATAGATGGAGATTTTCGGGACCCAGCCGGCCTGGGAAGTGCGTCATGTCGCTCATGCCCAACTCGTGCACAATCGCCTCAATGCGATCGCGCTCTATCCCATCACAGGTGCCCGGACGGCTCCCGCCGCCAATAATTAGCCGTAAGTTTTCTTGGCCACGTAGCTTAGACTGAGCCATGGCGCGCACCAGGGTCTCAATGCCCTTACGCGGGTCAAACCGTCCCACGTAAAGTGCGGTTTTATCGGTTTGGGGAATTCCCAGTAACTGCCGAGCTTCGGCACGGGTAATATGACCAAAGCGTTCAATATCGGTGCCGCAGGGAATCATTTGAACGTGCCCCTGAGTCGAAACGTGCGATCGCATATGTTCCTGCTCTTGAGGACTGGTTGCCACCGTACAGCTCACCGTTTCCAAGCACGTCCGCTCCACCGCTAAACGCTTCGACCCAATCGGAGGAATGTCACTGATCGCCTGATATTTGATGGCTCCCAGTGAATGATATGTATGAACCTGAACCAGGGAAGGCTGCTGCCGCCTCAGCTCCATTCCGACCCAAGACGATAACCAATAATGAGTATGCAGTAGGGAGTAAGAAATTTTTTGCTGCCGTTGAAACGATTGAAATGCTTCAACAAACCTGGGCAAATAGTCAAACAACACATCCCGTCCAATAAATTCAGCCGGACCAGCTTGGAGGCGAATTGTGCGGCAGTTGGGCTGATGTTGAACAATCATAGGCTGTTCAGGAGCATTCCGGCGGGTGAACATGTCCACTTGCCATCCTTGACTGGCTAACATCTCACCGATCTGACGAACATAAACATTTTGGCCCCCTGCTTCCTCTTGTCCAATCTCGGCAGCAGGATCGCCACTAACTGAAATTAAGGCAATATGGCGCTTCTGAGTTAGAAACATAATCTTCACCTCATGGTTAACATTCTTGGCCTCACGCTCTTTGGAGATGAAAGCACGGCTAACTTCTCTAAACGGTGAGGCTAGGCACAACAAACCAACCTGTACTGGTCACGAACATCAACGAAAACTGAGCTATTTCTCATCTCGTCATCCACTCACGAAACTAAAGAGCGC
>CASBQX010000300.1 GCA_949127925.1 Synechococcales cyanobacterium PMM_0002 | reverse complement strand
TGACATCACGTTTCTGTCAAGGTATTGGCTGGGGTATTGCTGATTTTTGCAATACCTTGTAAAGATGAAAGTGGGTTTGTGACTTGTCCAGAACGTACTTTGAAGGTTGGGGTGATGCTGGCCTGCTAGTTGAGTAGATCCGTTAGTTGAGCAAATCCGTCTAGGTCATGCTTGACAGGGACACTTGGTGCTTGCTCCAAGAACTGTCCCATTTGGAGCCTATGGGCTGCAAAAATACGTAGAATCCTCCTGGGTGTGTAAGTTTTATTAGACGGTCCAGGCCACTAGCATCCCTTAGGAGTTTTCCCAGGTGAACGGCTCCTATAAAGACAGTTTTTATACCAACGAGCAGGGTTCCACTTCCGTATTCAGAGCGTCTTTGGTCTGCCAATGGTGGTATTGTTGCCTTGGCAAAACCTGGGAAACCCGGGTAAAGATGCTTGTTTCTTGGTCAGTCTTGGCCAGAAAACCTGCTCCAGCGCTGTCACCGCGCCGTCAAATCGTCGTAGGGCGCTGCCTGATTGTATTGCCTGATTGTATTGCCTGATTGTTTTATTGCTGGATCCAACTGTTGCCCATGACAACTCGGTTGCCTCATGTCTTGACTACACCGATTGCGATTCAATTTACTCCGTCGATTAGCAAACTCTGGCAGCAGCTGCTGCCAGGGGCGATCGCCGCTTTGTTGCTCATGGGGCTGCTCAGGCTGGGGATTGGACAGTCGCTAGAGCATCTGGTGTACGACATGCTGTTTCAGCTGCGGGGAGCCATTCCTTGGAGTGCAGAAGTGGTTGTCATTGAGATCGATGAATTGAGCCTGCGGGGGGTGGGGCCGTTCCCTTGGCAGCGCGATCGCTATATTAATCTACTCAACAGCCTAGAACCTGCTGAACCTAAAGTCGTGGCGCTCGATATAGTGCTGTCGGAACCCGATGCAGCGGATCAAACGCTAGCCGCCACCATGCAACGCCTCAATCGGGTGGTGCTGGCTCAATCATGGGACGCGACGGGAGCCACTCTCTTGCCTGCCCCCTTACTGCGTGCCGCTGCCACGGCTAGCGGGCATACTCATCAACAAGCTGATCTAGACGGGTTGGTGCGTCAAATTGATCTGCGGCGTCAGGGCGTTCCGGCATTTAGTCTAGCCGTTGTCAACGTTTATGCAGGTGCACATCCACCTAAACTGCCTGATTTAGACAGTCCTCTGTGGATTAACTGGCTGGATTCTGCCTATCAAGCGGCGCATTATTCCTATATAGATGTGGTGAATGGGCAAATTCCAGTGCAGGCTTTTCGCAACAAAATTGTCCTATTGGGCGTGACGACGACTGCCCTCGATTCGCTGCAAACCCCCTTCGACCGCAAGTCTCCGACCAGTAGCGTCTATCTCCAGGCCACGGTGATCAGTAATTTGTTGCAGCAAAACGCGCTGCAACGACCGAGCCGTGGATGGATGGTATTGCTGATCCTACTGGGAGGGCCAGGGTTGAGCTATTTGCTTTCTAGTTGGCGGTTTGAGCGACGCTTGCTGGCTTGGCTCAGCCTCTGTTTGGGTTGGGGACTGCTGGGAATTGGGTTGTTCCATTTGCGGTTTTGGATTCCGATTGCCACTCCCCTGATGCTGTTTAGCCTGACAGGTGCTGTAGTAGCGGTCGGAGAGCAAGCTCGAACCAATGCGCTGTTGCGGCAAAGTGAAGAACGCTATGCCCTGGCGGTGCGCGGCTCAAATGAAGGGCTATGGGATTGGAACTTAAAAACAGATGAGGTTTATTACTCGCCGCGTTGGAAAGAAATGCTGGGATTGCAGGACGAAGCGTTTGGCGATCGCCTCCAGGTTTGGTACGACCGGGTGCATCCCGATGACTTAGAAGCGCTCAAAGCCACGCTGAGCGATCACCTCCACGGTCAAACGGCGCATTTTGAGCATGAACATCGGATGATGCATCACGATGGCACCTATCATTGGATGCTCAGTCGCGGTGTAGCGGTGCAAACCCGCAGCGGCGATGCTTACCGCATGGCAGGGTCTCAAACAGATATTACTAAACGCAAAGCCGCTGAAGCACAGCTTTGGCACAATGCCTATTACGACGAGCTGACTGGGTTACCCAACCGAGCCTTTTTCTTAGATCGGCTGCGGCAGGCGATCGCCCATGCAGCAGAACACCCGCTCTACTTCTATGCGGTTTTATTGCTAGATCTAGATCGGTTTCAGGTCGTTAACAATAGTCTAGGCAATACCATTGGCGATCAGCTATTAATTGCGTTTGCCCATCGAATCAAAGGGTTCTTACCCACAGAAGCTGTGCTGTCTCGCCTGTCGGGCGATGAATTTGCCATTCTGCTCAACAATATTGAAGATGTCTGCGATGCGATCCGAACCGCTGATCAGCTCCGGCAGATTTTAGCATTGCCGTTCAACTTAGACTCGCAAGAAGTTTATATCACCGTTAGCACAGGGATTGCCCTAGGGTCTGCTCGCTATGCCCAGCCCGAGCATTTGCTCCAAGATGCCGACACGGCGCTGCACCGAGCTAAGGCTGCTGGCAAAAACCGCCATCAAGTATTTGAACCCACCATGCACAATCGCATGTTGGCCAAGCTGAAGTTAGAAAACGATTTGCGCCGAGCCATTAGCCTAGAGCATCGGTCGAGTTTAGATGATCCGGAGGACGAGCGCCAAGAACTGCTGCTCTACTACCAGCCAATTGTGCAACTCACAACGGGCAAAGTTGTCGGGTTTGAAGCCCTATGTCGCTGGCAACATCCACGCAATGGGTTCCTTACTCCAGCTAAATTTATTGCCATGGCTGAAGAAACCGGGCTAATTGTCCAACTGGGCTGGTGGATTCTGCGGCAAGCCTGTCGGCAAATGCGGCAATGGCAAACCCAATTCCCACACCTGATGCCTTTGACCATGAGCGTGAACCTATCGAGTCGGCAGTTCTCGCTACCAGACTTAACTCAGCACACTCAGTCAATTTTGTATGAAACCGGCTTAGATGCTGCCTCCTTGAAGCTAGAGATCACCGAAGGCACCATTATGGAAACAGGTAAAGCCGTGATTGATCTGCTGCATCAGCTGCGAGCCTTGGGCATTCAACTGGCGATCGATGACTTTGGCACGGGCTACTCGTCGTTAAACTACCTTTATCGGTTTCCAATCAATACGCTCAAGATCGATCGGTCGTTCATTATTAAAATGCATACCGATCAAGACAGCGCCGAGATAGTTCGTACCATTGTGACGCTAGCGCACAATCTTGGCATGAATGTGACCGCAGAAGGGGTAGAAACGCCTGAGCAAGCTGACCAACTGCAAACCTTACTGTGTGAATATGGGCAGGGGTATTATTTTGGTAGACCGCTTGATGCCCAAGCCGCTGAACTGCTGCTAGCCCAACAGACTTTTACGTCTGAGGTATCTAGTCTGTAGTCAGCATAGACGCTGCGTTCGGTAGGTTTTGCTAGGGCACCCACCCCGAAACGGCAAAGGTAAAACAGCACACTCAAAGCGTCAACTTTGGCGCGTCAACTTTGGCTAAAGTGACGCTGCAAGCGGGTAGTTAAATTGCGGGCAGCAATGAAGAATTCTAAGTCCAAAGAGCCGAGTTGGATCATATCGCCGTCTCGTAGCGATCGCCGTTCCATAGATGCTAACCGCCGCCGATTTAGCCAGGTGCCGTTGCTGCTGCCCAGATCGGCAATGTAAAAACTATTTTCGCCATATTGGCCAATCATGGCATGGCAGCGTGAAATTGAGCGATGACGAATGGCGATCGCGCAGTTTGAATTTCGCCCGATTGACCAAGCCAAGGCAATTGGCGTCACCTGAACCACATCGCGAATCAAATTGGTTGATAAAAATGCTTGCTGCCCGGATGCGATCGCCTGAATATAATGTGAACTCAATTGACACCGTTTGCGGACATCTAAGATAGGATGACCAATCATTTTGGCCTGATCAAGACTAGAAATATCATCTGCAAGCATCACCTTTTCAAGCAGCTCATGTTGGGCTAAGGAACGCTGTGAAGGAGTGGTTTGGTGTTTCAGCTTTGACATAGTTTTCAGCTTAAAGGGTTCTAGATAAGAGAGTCTAGATGCAAATTTTCTAGGTAGGAAATACCCAAATTAAGGCAGGCTAGATCAAGGTAGGTTTGCGGCTAGTAAACCCAGCTTAACTCTGGCCACTGTTTGTAATGTGTTCGCCTAGCGTGCGTGTGCTACAACCGTCTCAGTTCTCCTGCGCATAGGCTGCGTCAATACCTCGGTAAGATGCCACCATTGCGGTAGATCAACCCTCGCCACCCCAGACTAGTAGAAGACGGCGCAAGTTTAGCTACCGTAGTGCGGGCATCTTGCCCGCGCAGGCTGGAAGCCTGCACTACAAACGGTGCGGGCATCTTGCCCGTGCAGGCTGGAAGCCCGCACTACGAACGGTAGGCAGATTTACGCCTCAGACTACTAGGCTGTTCCAACCCATTGAGTCTACACAATCAACGTGAACCTTAAATCGTAGAGCAGGACAGTTTCTAGAGCTAGCATTTATGGGCGAATCGCATGAGCGATTAACAGGTCACGATGATTTTCAAATCTTCCCTGACGTTAATTTTAGAAGCAGGAGACTTAGGATTTTAATCAAATAAACGGCCAATAGTCTCCTGTTGAAAGAGTAACGAAGTCGTCCTTTTAGCCACAGCTATCTTTAGCCACAGCTATTGAGTTTCATGTTACTCATGATCGTTCGCTTCTACTTGTTTGATAGCCGAGCAGCAAGATGTTGCTAAAGTGCCACCCATGCCTAATCTATGCACCCATTTTTTGGTAGAATCCGGTGCTCTGCTGATCCGGATCGACTCAATAGCGACACGTTCAGCATCACCATCCCTGATATTTTTGTGACCTGCACCGGGTTCAACAGCCTCAACTCATAGTTGTTCAAGCACGCTTGAATTTTCAACTCACCAGAGATACACCGTTGGCGACTCACCCAGATCATCCTGGTAGGGTGCACGATTCGATTCGTGCAGCACAGTTGACACAATTATGTGTGCATCCATTGCTAAATATTAAATTCGCTTAAGCCCTAATTGACAACCACTTAGTCATCAGAATTCATTGATACTTTACGGATTGGTTCCGTAGACTAGCTTGGTTTAAAATTTCATTAAAGATTTGAGCGTTTATCCGTATTTATACTTAGGAGCTTTGGATGCATTTCTAGGGACAGGCTGTTTGTGGTGTTTTGAAGCAAGGGGGTCGGAGATCTTGAGTGATGTCGGTTGCAGCCTTTGACGATCGAGAACCGTGATTAGGCGATTACAGCTGGCAGTCCCATTGCTAAAGCCAGTGGGTTTACACGAATTGCTATAAAATTTTTACAAGGTTAGATGCAAGCACCTGCTTGATAGAGGCGGTGGGCAAGTTTGGGCTGGATGCAGCTGGAACCTTTCCAACCTGTACGTTGGGCGATCGCCATTCCAGCCCATTGAGCCGAGCTGACGGGTTTATCTATGCCTTGTTAGATGTGTTGAAATAGCTGATATGAAGTCTTACTTGGCTGCTGCCATCCAAATGAACAGTGTGCCTGACCTGGATAAAAATCTGGCTCAGGCAGAAGATTTGATTGACCTAGCTGTGCGTCAGGGCGCTGAGCTGATTGGATTACCCGAAAACTTTTCATATTTGGGTGATGAGGTCGCCAAAATGGCTCAAGCCGAGGCGATCGCCCAAGCCAGTGCCAGATTTTTGAAAACAATGGCGCAGCGGTATCAAGTCACGCTGCTCGGGGGAGGGTTCCCCGTGCCCACCAGCGGCGGCAAGGTTTACAACACAGCGCTGCTAATCGGGCCAGCCGGAGAAGAGCTGGCGCGGTATGAAAAGGTTCATTTGTTTGACGTCAACCTGCCCGATGGCAATACCTATCAAGAATCGGAGACCGTCTTAGCCGGGGTGCAGCTACCGTCTGTCTATCCATCGAAAGACCTAGGTCACCTAGGGCTATCAGTTTGTTACGATGTCCGCTTTCCAGAACTCTACCGCCACCTGTCGCAGATGGGGGCTGAAGTTTTATTTGTTCCAGCCGCCTTCACGGCCTATACGGGCAAAGACCACTGGCAAATTTTGCTGCAAGCTAGAGCCATCGAAAATACTTGCTATGTGATTGCACCCGCCCAGACGGGACGGCACAATACGCGGCGGCAATCGCATGGCCACGCCATGATTATTGACCCGTGGGGCATTATCTTGGCAGAGGTAGAAGATAAGCCAGGGGTGGCGATCGCCTCAATTGAGCCATCGCGGCTAGATCAGGTGCGCCGTCAAATGCCCTCTCTACATCACCGCGTTTTTGTCTAGCTAAGTTTTTGCAGAGCTAAATGGATGGGGCAGCAGAAAATGTCTAGATTTATTGAACCACTCGGTTGAAATCTATACCGCATTTTGCAGAGAACCCTGTAGAGTGTACAGGACGAGTGTTGTTGAATGCATGGTTGCTTTGATAACGGCGATTGCCCTCCCCTTCCCGGCGATTCAATCAGTTTCTGCGCTCAGCAAGATTTTTCTGCTTGCGGCTGAACCTACGGCAGACGAAGCACCGTTGGTGCTAGCAGGTGTGCTCCTGAGTTTGATTGTGGTTTACCTATCGGCAAAAATCGGCGGAGAATTCTGCGTCCGGATTAATTTGCCCTCCGTATTAGGAGAATTAGTCGGTGGCGTAGTTGTGGGGGTTTCGGCTCTCAACCTACTCGTGTTTCCCGGCGGAGAGACGACCGCCGCCAACTCCTTGATCATTCAATTTCTCCAAATGACGGCTGGGTTAAGCCCAGAATCGGCCCTAGGCGTTTTTCAAGCTGAAAGCGAAGTCATTTCTGTTTTGTCAGAAATTGGTGTCATCATTCTGCTGTTCGAGATTGGCTTAGAGTCAGATTTAAAAGAATTGCTGCGGGTCGGGCCGCAGGCCGCTGCCGTCGCCGTAGTCGGGGTAGTAGTTCCCTTTGTGGCTGGAACGGTTGGGCTAATTGGTCTATTCGGTGTTCCCGCGATCCCGGCTATCTTTGCTGGCGCGGCGCTGACGGCCACCAGCATTGGCATTACAGCCAAAGTATTAGCAGAGATTCAGCGCCTCAGCTCCGCCGAAGGGCAAATTATCATTGGAGCGGCTGTGCTCGATGATGTTTTGGGCATTATTGTGCTGGCCGTGGTGGCTAGCTTGGCCAAAACTGGAGAAATTGAAGTTAGCAACGTCATTTACTTGATCGTCAGCGCCGCCGTCTTTTTAGTCGGTTCTATTCTTCTGGGTCGCTTGTTGAGTCCATACTTTGTGGCGTTGGTCAATCGACTGCAAACACGCGGGCAGCTGCTAATTTCTGCCCTCATTTTCACCTTTACGCTAGCCTACATCGGGGATGTGATCCATCTAGAGGCGATTTTAGGCGCGTTTGCCGCTGGCTTAATTTTGGCAGAAACCGAAAAGCGCAGTGAATTAGAAGAACAGGTATTGCCCATTGCCGACATGCTAGTGCCTATTTTCTTTGTGGTGGTGGGTGCCCGCACCGATGTCAGTGTATTAAATCCGATTAATCCTGACAATCGTGAAGGACTAATTATCGCAGCATTCCTGATGGTGGTCGCTTTCTTTGGGAAGTTAGTCACAGGTCTGGCGGTGTTTGGCAAGCCCAACATTAACCGACTGGCCATTGGTGTGGGGATGATTCCCCGAGGAGAAGTAGGACTGGTGTTTGTGGCGGTTGGTTCTGCCACTGGAGTGCTCTCTAAATCATTGGAAGCCGCCATTATCGTGATGGTGATTCTAACCACGTTTGTCGCTCCAGCCTTGCTGCGAGTTGTCTTTAAAGACGATCCGCAGGAGTTATCGGTCATAGCCTCGGTAGAGACTGATGCCGTGCCTGATTTAGGCCAGACAAATGCAGTCAAAGCAGAGCTAGATCCAAAGCAGAATTAGACCCGGTCGATGACCAGCGTTTAACTCTAAGAGCAGCCGTTGCGATCGCTACGGTTGCGCGATCTCTCGGTTTGTTTGCTAGAGGCTAGAGGCTAGAGGTAACTGATCGCCAGCGTCCCAGAAACTTCTGATCGGCTTCTTGCGTCCACTCTTTACAGTTGTACTGCTATCGTCAATGTCGCCAAAGGGCTGAGGCCACACTAAGTTTAAAGCTTGAGCAAATTAAAGCTAAAGCAGGACAACTTCTTTATACTCCGCATCAAGCACCATTGCTTGATGCGGGGATACAGCTTCATGTCCTGGGCAAGATATAGGTAGGGTGTGAGGTGGTACGCTGTGCCTATCGACACAACCTATCGTATTCTGTGCAATTGAACAAGGCTGTGCAGTGGGGCCTTGACCACTGCGACGGTGGTTACAAGGGGGCAGCAGCTTCCCGCTTACATCTGGCGCGGTAGTCATAGAGACCTCCATCTCAAGATCAGTGATTTGCTCAAGCCGATCATTGGTGCCGTTGATCGGATTCTAAGCGTTAAGACTCCAAACCTGTCGTTTTAAGAGGTTCACTGTGAGATTTCATTGGTTGTTGTCCAGTGTTTTGGGCATTGCAGGTTCTCTACTCATTGGGGCGATCGCCGAAGCGGGCACACTCGAGTCGTGGCGGTTTAATGCCAACGAAAATCGTCTGGTGTTTACTACCGATGATGGGGTGCAGCCTGTGGCGCAGCTGCTGTCAGGCCCCACTCGTGTAGTGATTGACCTGCCTGGTATCAGCCTCGGCAGGTCTACCCTGCGACAAACGGTGGGAGGTGGCATTCGAGAAGTTCGAGTCGGGCAGTTTGACGGTCAAACTACCCGCATTGTGATTGAACTTGACCCAGGCTATACCCTAGATCCTCAACAAATCTTGGTGCGCGGTGCGACGCCTACCAGCTGGTCGGTGCAGTTGCCATCTGCCCAGCGATTGGCGAATACGCCCTCACCACAGCCCAACCCGCCCAATAGCCCTTCCCCTCCTGTGGCTGGAGTAGCTCAGCTGAATAGCGTGCAGGTCGCGAGTGATGGCTTTTTCCTCGCCACCAGCGGCGGATCTCCGAGGCTAGAGCTAGAACGCACCCGCGATCGCAATCAAATTCGCTTTCAGCTGTCTAACACGCTGCTTTCGCCTCAGCTCACGTCGCGCGACATTCCAGTTAACCGCGATGGCGTAGATCGCTTAGAGATTTCTCAAACCCAGTCTTCGCCACCAGTTGCGCGAGTTACACTCCATTTGACTAGAGGTCGTCGAGCAGAGCGCAATCGCCGTGGCTGGCAAGCCAGTATCAGTAGTTTTGGCGGCATTGTAGTGCTGCCCAGCCT
>CASBQX010000299.1 GCA_949127925.1 Synechococcales cyanobacterium PMM_0002 | reverse complement strand
ATGCAGTCATCGATCGCGCAGGCAACAGTCACAAGCTGCCCCTCTTGGGCTGGGTGAGCCGCCCAATCGTGGCTCCGGGCTTTGTAGGTAACCTCCTCGCCTGTAGACTCCAGCATCAAAGAGACACGGGTAATATAGCCCGTGAATTCGATCGAGGTGATGCGAGCCGTGATTTGGTTGGCAGCGCTGGGGTCGGCGGGGGGATAGGGTTGCAGGGTGAGGCGATCGCTTCGCACTGAGCAGGCGGCTGTCATGCCCACATTGGCCGCTTGGCCTCGGGTCAAAAACGTACCCACTTGCTCTACCTCTAGCCGAATCACGGCATTACCTGCCGGATGGGGCATCCCAGTCGTCACCTCGGTGACCTTGCCTACAAAGATGTTGTTGTCACCCACAAACCGCGCCACAAACCGAGAGGCAGGCGTGGCAAAAATTTCGGGAGGGGTTCCCACCTGGTCGATGCGCCCGTGATCCATCACCACAATTTGATCGGACAGCGAAAAGGCTTCATCTTGCCCGTGCGTTACCTGAATAAAGGTCATGCCAAACTGCTTTTGTAAGCGCCGCAGTTCACCTCGGGTTTTGACCCGGAGATTTTCGTCAAGGGCACTGAGCGGTTCATCTAGCAGCAGCACCTGAGGGCGAGTGACCAGCGCTCGCGCCAGAGCTGCTCGCTGCTGTTGACCGCCGCTGAGGTTTTGGGGCTTGCGATTGGCAAATTTTGACAGGCCAACGATTTCGAGCATTTCGCTAATCCGCTGATCGCGTTCTGGTTTTGGCACGTCTTTCATTTTCAGGCCAAAATCGATATTTTCCCAGACGGTTTTGTGGGGAAACAGCGCATAGCTCTGAAACATCATGGCTGTGTTGCGTTTGGCAGGAGGCAAGTCATTAACGCGGCGATCGCCAATCAACACATCGCCGCTGGTAATGTCTTCGTGCCCTGCAATCATCCGCAAGGTCGTCGTTTTCCCGCAGCCACTAGGGCCGAGCAAACAGCAGTAAGACCCCGCTGGGATATCCAAATTGATGCCTTCGACCGCCACAACCGACCCATACTTCTTAGTGACATTTCGTAGCGTCACCCCGGTGGCATTAGCGGCGATCGCTTGAGCAGTGGCATCAACAATCGAGGAGGGTAACGAATCTGCCGTCGGCGCAGTGGATAGAGGTGAGTTCATGGCAGCAGCAAGAGCATCTAGGGGGCAATCCAGCGGGTAACATGGCGTGGTGTTCTCTCAAGTTAATCGATCTGAATTTATAGATTGCACATTTGTAGATTGCACTAAGTACAAAGGGTTTTGAACAAGCAAATTGTATTACAGGGTACTTTTTTGCCGAACTTTTGGTCGAACCTCGTTTAGAACTCGTTTAGCATTGATAGATTTCATCCAGGTGCAGCAAGGTATGGAGCAGCACATTTGCGCCTTGAGTGCAGTGCTCAGCCGAGGTGTATTCTTCCCCAGAATGGCTTAGTCCGGCCTCACTCGGCACAAAAATCATCCCCATGTCCGTGATCCGCCCCAGTTCCATCGCGTCATGTCCGGCCCGGCTGGGCAAGTGGCAGTAGCTCAGCCCTAACTCTTGACAAACATCGGTGATGGCCTGTTGAACCGCTGGTGCCGCCAGGGTTGGCTCTACGCAGAGGATAGGGGTCAGATGGATTTGGGTGTGGGTAGCTGCCGCAATCGCGGCCATTTCATCTTGCAGTTGGGTCATCATCGCCTCTAGGCAAGCTTGCGATAAGTCTCGCAGATCGATCGATAGCTCTACCCGACCGGGCACAATGTTGACTGCGTTGGGTGCCACCGTGAGAAATCCTACGGTGGCGACAGGTTGGCTGGGCAGGTTCAACGCCGTTTGCTGCACTGCCAAAATCACCTGGGCGGCGGCTACGAGAGCATCTTGGCGGGCATCCATCGGCGTTGTGCCCGCATGATTCGCCTGCCCGGTAATGGTAATAGATTTGCGCAACATCCCCACCACTCCCTGCACAATCCCAATCTCCACGCCGCCCTGCTCTAACACAGGGCCTTGTTCAACGTGCAGTTCCACAAACGCAGCCACTTCAGAGCGGCTTCTGCGGGCGCTAGGCAGATGATCCCAGTCGCCGCCAATGCTGTCTAAGCAGTCTTGAATGGGTTTGCCAATTTTGGGCTGATAGCGCTCTGGAGCTTCTAGCACCACGGTTCCCGCCATCCCCTGCCCCCCAATCATGCTGCTTTCTTCATCGGTAAACACGATCACTTCAATTGGATGCTTCAGCCGCAGGTTTTGCTCTCGCAGCGATCGCACCACCTCAATGCCAGCCAGCACGCCCAGCACCCCGTCGTACGACCCGCCAGACGGCACCGTGTCAATGTGAGAACCGGTAGCTAGAGCCGGCGCACCGGGCACCAATCCTTCATAGCGGCCAATCAAATTACCTGCTGCGTCGGTGCGCACGCCCATCCCGGCATCGATCATCCATTGCTGCACGCGATAACGAGCCTGCAAATCTTCGGGAGTGAAGGCCAGCCGACAAATGTCGCCATTGGCCAACTTGCCAATTGTGGCCAGTCGGTCAATGTTCTTATTCAGGCGATCGCCGTCCACCAAAATCTTAGAAAGAACTGCCATCTCACCTCTCTACATGCCTGAACCTGCTTTCAGTATCCCCAGCTACTGGGGCGATCGCAGTGTCCTATGTGGCAAATCCAATGTTATTACTCGATCGAGTGTTTGATAAGAT
>CASBQX010000298.1 GCA_949127925.1 Synechococcales cyanobacterium PMM_0002 | reverse complement strand
TCTCCTGTAGTGTAAAGAACCGAATCTTTTAAGATTAAGTCTCTACACTGCTAACAAGGATGACGTCTACCAAACCATATTTAGTACTGCAAAGATGAATTCCCAGTACAATTTGCCTGAGTCACTTCAAGATATTCATGTTTTGCTCACCGCGTCATCGAGTCAAGCTAGAGCCGCTTCGCTATTCAGCAGCATCCCTCCAGAGCGAATTGGCCTAGAGGGTGAATATGACTACGACGGTCTAGCTAAACGAGTAGCCAGTGCTATTGAGCAGCAATTTAGCGAACGCGAGACTCAACACGTCAGAGTTCTACAGCGTGGTGCGGTAGTGGTTTTAGAAAGCAAGGAAGGCAAAGTGGCTTACGCTGATTTGCTACAAATGGCGGGCATTGCAATGGCAACGGATGGAGCTGTTGGCGTAGAAGTCAACGCAACTACTGTCTTCCCGCCTTACTCTAGTCAACTTGTTTGTGCCTTGCCGCTAGCCTGCGCTTAGTCGGGAATGGTGGACGGGTTCAGCTAGCGATAATTGTTGAACTGTAGCGCGGCTGGAAACTCTTCTTGCTTCAACCGCTGAATGACCAGTTGCAGTTCATCCTTCGATTTCGCAGAAACCCGGACTGAATCCCCTTGAATCGATGGCTGAATTTTTTTGAATTCATCTCGAATTAGCTTAGAGATTTGTTTGGCTAGTTCTGTGCTAAGACCCTTTTGCAGCTTAATTTCTTGCCGAACGCGATTGCCGCTGGCGGCTTCAATTTTGCCGTAATCAAAAATCTTCAGCGAAAGATTTCGCTTAGCGGCTTTGGTTTGCAAAACCGTGTGAATTGCTTGCAGGGTAAACTCGCTGTCGCTACTAATCGTAATCGTGTCTTCACCCAGTTCAAGGGTTGTTTTGGTGTCTTTGAGGTCATAGCGGCTAATAACTTCTCGCTCTGTTTGATCCAAAGCGTTAACGAGTTCTTGCCGATCAAAATCACTAACAACATCGAAAGAGAAGGAGGAGGAGGCCATGAGAATGAAGGGGTGAGGGACTAGAAATTACGCGTTGCCGACCGAAAGTAGGCTAAAGGCAATCAGCGTGGCTGTAGTGGCAGAACCCACGCCAAACATTAGCGATCGCCCAATGGGGATATCTAAAATATAGAACACGGAGTAAAAAAACCGAGCAATTATATGGGCGATCGCGGCGATGATGACCCAGCTGCTGGTGGGCTGTGTGACGTAGGCCATGAGGGCGGCGATCGCAAAGATTGAGAAGGACTCAAACGAATTTTGGTGTGCCCAGGTCGCCCGCTGCGCATAGGCAGGCAGCTGGTCAAACAGCGCCCGTGGAGCCGATACGTCATAGCCCACCTGCACCCGACCATAGGCTACAGCCCCAAACGGGACATAGACCATGACAGCGGCGGCGGCAATACAGTAGAGCAATGTCGCAGGCACCGATAGCTGTTGCAAAACCGTCATCATTGTTTTTACTACTGCCTTTACTACGCAGTCCTAACTCTAGAAAATTAAAACGTCGATCGTTGTTATCCAACAATCGACGTTTGCAGGCAACCTAGCCAGAACCCACCGATGCGAGCAACCTGGCCAGAAACCAGATTTACTAGCCGTTTAGGTCAAAGACTAATCGAAATAGAACAGCGTTACAAGCTTCCGCTGATCTTCTGCCTCTTGGCAGGTTTTTAATAGCGTAACGCTATCGTGAAAGGCAAAACAAATCAGCTGCTGGCACCGCGAAATAATTTCTTGATTACAAACAGAACTAGCGTCTGCTAGAGCCATATGGTCATTAGCAGGATTTTCAACCAGATGCATCACTTGCTCTAGCTGCTCCTGCGATTCGCGGGGCTGTCGCGCCAGACTTTGGGGTAAAATCACAGTCAACAAATTTGGGTCAGCTCGCATTGCGCCCCGAATCGCGGCTGAATTGGTTCCCGTTGCACCTGAGGTTAACAGACGGTTACCAGATAGAACCAGAGCATAGCTCATAAGTTCAATCAGATGCTGATGGGTAATGGGCACATGACGAGATCCCAACAAGGCAACCCGCTTCGATCCAGTTTGCTGAATCGTCGCTAGTTCCTGTAAAAACTCATCCACTTTGGGTAGATCAACCGATTGGCTCAAAGCAGGGTACGGTTCGGGCTTAACAACCCAGCTATTCTAGCAGGTGTGTGGGGTTGAGAACGCATTTGCTAGAGATCTGGCTGGAATTAATTTGGGGTTGCTGACCCTTTAAACGTTTAAGGGCACGCGTCAGGGGATAGACTGCCGCAGAAAATGGAGCAGTTCTCGGTTGACGGTTTGGGGTACTTCTTGCTGAATCCAATGGCCACAGTTGGGCACCAGCATTAGTCTAAACGGCGCAGATACGAGCGGCTCAATGTGGTCGGTGAGGGCATGACTCAGAAAATTGTCTTCTTCTCCCCACAGCACTAAGGTTGGCACGGTAACGAGATCGGGCGATCGCCCCCACTGCTTGAATACTGCCTGGGGAGAGAACATTTGTCGGTAGTAGTTAAGGGCGGCGGTCAACACCCCCGGCTTTTCGAGCGCGGCTTGGTAAATTTCTGCATCTTGCTCAGAAAAGGCACCTTTACGCACCGATTGCCCCTGGAACACATTGCGGACAAAGGTCGGCAGGTTTTGGCGAATCAGCCACTCCGGCACGGCAGGCACTTGAAAGGCCAGCATGTACCAACTGCGGCGCAGCTGATCTAGGTTGCGCGTCAGTTCTTGAGAGAGCCGATGGGGATGGGGCGCATTCAGAATGGCCAGCCGATGCAAATGCTGGGGAAAGTGTTGAGCCAGGTGCCACGCGATCGCCCCACCCCAGTCATGGCCGACAACATGCGCCTTGAGGTATCCCAGGCTGGCCATTAGCCCCCGAATATCGGCACTGAGGGTATCTAGGTCATAGCCGCTGTCTGGCTTGTCAGAATCGTTGTAGCCCCGCAGATCAGGAACAACCACCTTAAAATGTTTTGCCAGCGCCGGGATTTGATGCCGCCACGAATACCAAAACTCTGGAAACCCATGCAGGAGAATGACTAACTCCCCTTCGCCTTGCGTCACACAGTGGAGCCGAATCCGATTGGTTTCGATGAAGTGATGCTGCCATCTAGAGATTAATGTGGCCATAGGAGTGAAGTGCGGGGCGATCAGGCGTTTCTCCATCATAATCATACGAGATCGCATTGCTGAAAATAGCCCCTCAGGCTCTGGCCAGATCCCCTGACAATATCGTCACCACACTTTACAAACGCTCACATTTTTCTGACCATGGAAAAGGCGCTTGGAATCTATAGCAGGTGTCGTAGACTTGCGTGGGGGTGATCAACTCCAAACGTCTAGCCTTGCATCGGCGTCCGTTCAATCAATTTTGAACTCATTTGAACTCAGTAGTTAGGAGCAACAATCGTGGAACGCACCTTTATCGCAATTAAGCCCGATGGCGTCCAGCGCGGGCTGGTGAGCGAAATCATCCGTCGGTTTGAAACCAAAGGCTTCACCCTCGTCGGTTTGAAATTCCTGATCGCCAGCCGAGAACTGGCAGAACAGCACTACGGCGTCCACAAAGAACGTCCTTTCTTCGGCAGTCTGGTCGATTTCATCACCTCAGGGCCTGTGGTAGCCATGGTTTGGGAAGGAGAAGGCGTCATTGCCTCTGCTCGTAAGCTCATTGGTGCAACCAACCCCCTCACCTCAGAACCCGGCACCATTCGGGGCGACTTGGGTGTGAATATTGGCCGCAACCTAATTCACGGTTCTGATGCTCCAGAAACCGCTGAGTATGAGATGGGGCTGTGGTTTAAGGCTGATGAGCTAGTCAGCTGGACGCCTACTGCGATGCCTTGGATTCACGAGTAACCGTCTCGGGTGATTAAGATCATGTAGATATCCTGGGCATCTGTAGAGACGCGATGAATCGCGTCTCTATTCGCGGTCAATCAATGGAAACGCGATTAATCAATGGAGACGCGATGAATCGCGTCTCTACTAATCTACAGAGGCTCCTTGGGTTTCTTTTTTGTCGTTACTTGGTTCTGGAATCGGCTGGGTAGGAACTGCCTCTAATGCAGCAGATTCTATAGGCTCCACGTCAGCAGCGGGCTTGGGTTCATTGCGCTTGGAGAACCCCCAGGTAAACAGCACCGCAATTAGGACAATCATGACCCATTGCGGCGGCACCAGGCTGTCATTAAAAACTTTTAGCAACAGCCGCAAGCCCACAAACGCAACGGTTACATAGCCAGCGTCTTCTAAATGGGTGTATTCATCGAGCCAGCGAATAAATAGCCCTGCCATCAGCCGCAGCGTCAAAATACCGATGAACCCGGCTGCAACTACCAGCCAAGTCTCTGAGGAGATCGCGATCGCCGTCGTGACGCTATCGAGCGAAAAGGCTAGATCGGTGAGGGCAATCACTGGAATTGCTTGCCACAGCGATGCAAAGCGCGGGCCGTGATGGTGCTCTACTCCGGCGGTTTTCTCTGCATCTGAGGTGAAATATTGGAAGACTAACCACAGCAGGTAGACGGCACCTGCCAACTCAAACTGCCAGTATTTGACCACCCACGTTGCCGTTAAGATCAAGATAATCCGCAGCACAAACGCGACTACCAGCCCTAAGTTGAGAGCATTGCGCTGCATCTTAGCGCCATCTAGCCCTTGGGCGATCGCCGCTAGGGCGATCGCATTGTCAGCCGATAACACCGCTTCGAGCACTATCAGCACTGGCAGCAACGCCAGTGTATCTGTTCCAAAATTGGGCAATAAATTGAGCAATTGATCCAACATTAACTGAAAAATTTATAGGAAGTCCGACGTAGCATCGACTCTGAACCCATGCCTAAATCCATACTAAATGACCGTTGAAGCTGTTTAAGCTATAGCAGCCCGCTTAAATTACTTAAGCCCAGATCAGCCATGCATCGATGGCTCATGAATGGGGCTATGGTGATCAGGGCGGGTTACACTTTTCATTAAGTTTCTTTACTCAGCTTAACGTTTATCCTCACATTTTTTCCTCCAGCCACCCAGCACCCC
>CASBQX010000297.1 GCA_949127925.1 Synechococcales cyanobacterium PMM_0002 | reverse complement strand
CAGTGGATATATAGAAAGTGATGGAATTACGTGAGGCTGCACTGCACCTATAAAATATCGACTGATAGACTAATAAAAGACGGCGCAAGTTTAGCTACCGTAGGGCGGGCATCTTGCCCGCGCAGGCTGGAAGCCTGCACTACGAACGGTAGGCAGATTTACGCCTCAGACTACTAGTGTTATGCTCTAGCTGTAGGCAATTAAACTGGATCCCTGCCTCCCTGTGCCGTTTGTTTTTCAGACGGCATAGGTTTCTGCTTATTCAGTTTGCAACTCACAACTCAATAGTGAAATGCGGTTGCTGTATCCTAGATGCTCTGGGAGAATTATAAATACCTGTTTAGCCGTCTCACCACTAGACGGTTCGCCCTGAATGATGTCTCCCAACCCCTAGCAGATCGTTAGACAATCTGTTAAACAAGTGAGTGGGAGCCTTAATGGAACAGAACCAAAGCAAAAACCACGTTCATGCTTAGCTGAGTAGCTGAGTAGCCTTTTATACATTCATCTCCGTAGCTGTAGGGTTAATTGACTGAATTTCAATCAATTAACGGCCAACTTTAGCAACTCTTCAAATAATTGCCTGTAAGAACTGCACTTTATCTGGGCGATGTTGGAACGATAATGAGAGATAGAGGCGCAATGTGCTCCTTGAGAAACATTTCATGCTGGGCGGTTACCCTAAAGAGTGATGCCGAATGAGTTACTGCTTAAACCCTGCTTGCCCTCATCCCGAAAACCTGACGCATACTGAACTTTGTCAGGCGTGCGGCTCTAAGCTATTGCTGCGCGATCGCTACCGGGTTGTTCGGTCGCTTGGGCAGGGGGGGTTTGGTGCAACTTTTTTGGCCAACGATGAATCCCTTCCAGGCAATCCTTACTGCGTCATCAAGCAACTGCGCCCTGTGGTCTCGTCTCCTCATGTGTTGCAGATGGCGCGCGAGCTGTTTCGCCGCGAGGCCAAAACCCTAGGGAAAATTGGTAATCACCCCCAAGTGCCACGCCTGCTCGATTATTTTGAGGCTAGCCAAGAGTTTTATCTCGTTCAAGAATTTATTAGTGGGTCTACTCTTCAGCAGGAAGTGAAGCAATGTGGCCCTTTCAGTGAAGCAGGCGTGAAGCAGTTTCTCAGCGAGGTGCTGCCGATGATGCAGTACGTCCATGCCCAGCAAGTGATTCACCGAGATATTAAGCCGGCTAACTTAATTCGCCGCTCTCAAGATAAAAAGCTGGTACTTATCGACTTTGGGGCTGTAAAAGACCAGGTTAGCCCGATTCGAGCCGGGGCCACCGAACAAACCGCACTCACCGCTTACGCAATTGGCACACCAGGCTACGCGCCGCCCGAGCAAATGGCAATGCGCCCAGTGTATGCCAGCGATATTTATGCCCTAGGCGTGACTTGCGTCTATTTACTCACCGGAAAATCGCCCAAAGACTTAGACTACGACTCGACCACAGGCGAGGTGCTGTGGCGAGAGCAGGTGCATGTAAGCGATCATTTTGCGACTGTGCTCAAAAAAATGTTGGAAGTGTCGGTGCGACATCGCTATCAGACAGCTGGAGAAGTTCTGCGAGCGCTTGACCTAGAGCCATACCTAGACAGCCTTGCCCAAAACATGTCTAAGCCTGTGCGGGCTTCACGTGCTAATGGTTTGACCAACGGCACTCCCTCCGGTGACCTCAGCGGCAGCCTGTTTCCGTCATCTCGCAGCGCTAAGATGGCCGCTTCGATTCGTGCCCGCCAGTCTAAATCTGGGATGGATTCCTCGGGATTGCCCATCAGTGGAGGGAATCACCGGGTTGTTACCCAAAAGCCCGCGTCAATGACGAGCATTGAGAATAGCAAAGGGGGCGGGGCTAATGCAGGTAATACAGGGGGAACTTCGACTGGAACACCCAAGCTATCGGTAGATGAGGTGCTCAGCGCCTATGCCAAGGGCAAACGAGATTTTACATCCCGCGATCTAAGTTCCTTGAGTTTGGCCAAGGTGACTCTGGCCGGAGCAAACTTTCATCAGTCCAAATTGCATAAGGTTAATCTGCAAGGCGCAAACCTGTTCAACTCAGATTTTGGGCGAGCTAGCCTCAGTCAGGCACTGCTTAAAAATGCAAATTTAGCTAGAGCCTACCTCAGTCACGCCGATTTGCAAGGTGCAGACTTGCGCGGGGCAGATTTAAGCTATGCCTATCTCAGCCATGCTAACCTGCGGGGGGCAAATCTTTGTGGAGCCGACCTTACGGGGGCAAAACTAGCAGACGATCAACTGGCTATGGCCAAAACTAACTGGGCCACAGTCCACCCCAGCGGCAAACGGGGCTTCTGGTAACTGACGTTTTGATTTTTCCAGTAAAAATTAGAGCTAAAACTTAGTGCTCAAAAACAGGAGAGGGGGATACAGAATTCTGTATCCCCCTCTCCTATTGTGCAGTCAAACTACTCACGGTATGTTTGCTGACACCAGAACTACCTGGCTGACAACGGTGACCATCCGGCAGGGGTCACGTAGTGACGTTGTTCAATCCACTGCCGCATTTCTTCTTCCGAATCTGTGTAGAAGGCGCGATCGCCCACGGGATCGTAGGCATGCCATAGGTCATTGCCATCGGCGTCTGGCTCTTGCCAAACCCGTAGCTCCGACTCATAGGTTAGCCAACTGACTACAGCTTGCCCCATCTGGTTCCAGAGTCCTGCCAACCGGGACTGAGCGGAAGCATAAGACGCTCCACGGAAAAGCAGGTCGAAGCCAGGTGTTAACTTTTGCATGAGATTGATGGATTTCATAGATCCAACCTCCAACTTGACTTTATTTCAGGAAAATCAACCTCTAGGGATTTACCTGCATACATCTATATTAGAAGGTGTATTCGATAATACAAATAGCTAAACAAAGGCTAAAGACTGTCTTTGCCTTAAAAAAAATGTTATTAATGCAGAATGACCTTAGAAACAGAGAAGCTGCTAGATGAGATTGGTTGGGATCTGCTGCGCGCCCTGCAAGAAGACGCTCGGCTTTCGTATAGCGAACTGGGACGGCGCATAGGACTATCTGCCCCTGCGGTGGTAGAACGCATCCGTCGCATGGAAGAAACCGGAATTATCAGCGGCTATCGAGCCGAGGTAAACCTCGCGAAGCTGGGCTTTTCCATTACCGCCTTTATGCGGATTGAATCGTCTGCTGGAAATTTTTCGAGTTTAAGCGATCGCCTCAAACGCTTACCCGAAGTGCTCGAATGCCATCGCGTGACGGGCAGCGACGACTACATTGCTAAAGTTGCCGTATCGTCTGTGGCACATCTAGAATCGTTAATTGACCAGTTTACCCAAAGCCAAGTGATTACTCTGATTGTGCTCTCCTCACCCGTGCTGCGCCGCACCATCGAACATCCACCCGAGTTTGGCTCTAGCCCCCTTGAATAAAGCAGTCTTCAACGTCGCCCCAACAGCGCCTCATCCTGCTCCCCCCGGCTCTCTACTGCCACAACCAGCATTTTATCGATGCGGTTGCCGTCCATATCCATCACCTCAAACCGCAGATCGCTCCATTCAAAGTGATCGGCGGCGGCAGGAATACGACCTAGCTGAGTAATCACGAAACCGCCCAAGGTTTGGTAATTGCCACGCTCTTCACCAGGCAGCTCCTCTAGATTAAATAACTCTTTCAGCTTGTCGATCGGCAGCATCCCATCTAGGAGCCAAGAGCCATCCTCGCGGCGCACAATTGGCGACCCATACTCATGATCTGAAAACGGCACGTCGCCAATAATCACCTCCATCACATCATTCAGGGTGACAATCCCCTGAACGACGCCATATTCATCTACCACGATCGCAAGGTGAGTGCCTGACTGTTTGAATAACTCCAGCACTTTAAGCGCACTGGTGCTCTCAGGAATAAATAAAGGCTGTCTCAGATTGCCAGCTAGATCAAATGGCTGGTTTGAAAAGCTGCGGGCGAGTAAATCTGTGGCACACGCCACGCCTAAGATATTATCTAGGTGATCTTGCCCCACCAGATAGCGACTATGACCGTTTTCGATCATTTTGTGGCGATTAATGTCTTCGGGGTCGTTTAGATCAAGCCAAACGATCTCTAGCCGAGGGGTCATGAGCGCATTCACATGTTGATCCCCGAGATGGAAGACGCGTTCTACCATGTCTTGCTCAGCCACCTCAAACATCCCGGCTTCGGTGCCCTGTCGCACCATCACCTTAATTTCTTCTTCGGTGACCAGTTGTTCACCCTCTACTTGGGTCACCCCCAACGCCCGCAGCACTGCTTCGGTGGAAATGCTCAGCAAGTGCACTAAGGGATAGGCGATCGCCGACAACCCCCTCATCGGCTGTGCCATGCTCATGGCGATGGTTTCAGGATTACCTAGCGCCAACCGCTTGGGGACTAATTCGCCAATGATGAGTGAAAAATAGGTGATGATGACAACGACGCCCACCAGCGCGATCGCCCCACTATACGATGCCAGGGCTGGAATTCGAGCGATTACCGT
>CASBQX010000296.1 GCA_949127925.1 Synechococcales cyanobacterium PMM_0002 | reverse complement strand
GTTGAGGCTAGATCAGAAGACTTGTGTGTACACGGTAGCCCTAGGGAGAGGGACTTTGAAAGCTTTTTCGGCTCCCCTCGCCCTTTGGGAGAGGGGCTGGGGGTGAAGGCTAAAACTACAGTTCTCAACATGGACTTGGTTTAGAGTTGATTGGCGCTCTGCAACGCCTTAGAGTCAGAAAGGCCGCGTTTGCCCTAGTTTGTTAAAAGTCGTGAATTTTTTGACCGCTATTTTGACCCACTCCACCCCGTACGCCGCGTTGGTGCTGGCGATCGCCGCCCTGCAAGATTTTTTGATTGGCGACCCGTGGAACTGGCTGCATCCGGTGCAGGTGATGGGCTGGGCGATTAGTGGCTACAGCAAGGCTGGGCTGAAACGGCTGGGATCTAAGGGGTTAGCCATTAAACTGGCAGGGGTCGGGCTAGCGATCGCACTCATTGTCGGCAGTGGGCTGCTGGGCTGGCTGGTTGTCCATACGGCGCGGCGGCTCCACCCGTTGATCGGGCTGGCAGTTGAGAGCACCCTGCTGGCTAGCTGCTTCGCTGGACGCAGTTTACGCCAAGCCGCCGAAGCTGTGTTGCAGCCCCTAGCCGCTGGCGATCTGGAAACCGCCCGCTCGTGCCTCAGCCGCTATGTCGGACGCGATACGGCTACCTTGCCCGAGCCAGAAATTTTGCGGGCGGTGTTAGAAACCGTGACTGAGAATGCCACCGATGGCGTCATGGCTCCCTTATTTTGGGCAATTTTAGGAGCCGCCTTGACCCCGTGGGGCAGCGTGCCGTTGGCGATCGCCTACAAAGCCTCTAGCACCCTAGATTCGATGGTGGGCTACAAAACCCCGCCCTATCGAGATCTGGGCTGGTGCAGTGCGCGGCTAGACGACCTGTTCACTTGGTTGCCCTGCCGTTTGACCGTATTTACCCTGGCGCTGCTCTCCGGCCAGCCGCGCCACGTTTGGCAACTTTGCCGCCGCGATGCCCCTCAAGATCCCAGCCCCAACGCTGGCTGGAGTGAATGCGCCTATGCGGCTGTGCTGGGCGTGCAGGTGGGCGGTGCCAATACCTATGGCGGGCAGGTATCCTACAAACCGCTGCTGGGCAACGCCAGCCAGCCCATCACCCCAGAGCGGATTCGCCGCGCCATGGGGCTAACCCGAACCAGTATGGGGTGGTGGCTGGGCGGGGCGATCGCGATTTTAGTTGGCGCTTATGCCGTTGGATGATGAGTCAGACGCGGTACATTGAGGCGATCGCACAGCCAAGCCCCGAGCTGCATATCGGTCTGGCTCAGGTCTTGCAGAGCCACAGAAACAGCAAATTCCACCTCATCTAGCGTAAAACTGTAGCCATGCTCTGCCCCCATCTGCACCAATCGCTGCACCGAATTGGCCGGGTTAGAAAACTGCATAAATTGTTCTTGCAGGACTGAATCCTGCATTATTCGCTGACAAAATCGATTTAGACTTTCCTTAGACATGACCGCTTCTCCGTGGTAAACGATGCTTGTAACTCACCCTGATGGCGCAGCAGTGCCCAGCTCAGACAGGTTCTACAATTAGGTTGATTAGACTGCCCGCATGACTGCCGTTTAAGGAACATAAATCGTCTCCCAACAACGCTGAGAAACGATTGATGCAGACACGCCATGCAGTGTAGTCATTTACCCTATTCCTTCAGCTCAACATCCACGCCATCCGGGTTTTCTTACCGTGCGACACGCTATGCCTCCTCAAGCTATGCCTCCTCAAGCTATGTCTCCTGAAGCTATGTCCTCTGAAGCTATGTCCCCTGAAGTGGTCGAAATTCTTTCTGCTAACGAAGTGCGCCGAACGCTGACCCGTCTGGCCTCACAGATGATTGAGCGATCGGGAGATGTGTCTAATTTGGTGCTCCTGGGTATTTTTACGCGGGGTGTACCCTTGGCCGAACTACTGGCGCAGCAAATTCAGGCGCTGGAGGGGGTGACGGTGCCTGTGGGGCATTTGGACATTACCTTTTGGCGCGATGACCTCAGCCGCAGCAATCTGCGAACGCCTGAAAAAACTGACATTCCACTAGAGCTATCGGGCAAAACGGTGGTGCTGGTAGACGATGTGATCTACAAAGGGCGCACCATTCGCGCCGCGCTGAATGCCGTCACCGAATATGGCAGACCCGAAAAGATCTGGCTGGCCGTTCTGGTCGATCGGGGTCACCGTGAAGTGCCGATCCATCCCGACTTCACCGGAAAACAGCTGCCTACAGCCAAAGAAGAAATCGTTAAAGTCTACTTGCAGGCGATTGACGGTCGCGATCGCGTCGAGCTAATTAAACCGATTTAAATTCCTGTAGAGACGCGATTAATCGCGTCTTTCTGGCATATTGTCCTGTGGAGACGCGATTAATCGCGTCTTTCTGGCATATTGTCCTGTGGAGACGCGATTCATCGCGTCTCTACGGTGTGTCTAGGGTAATCGATAGACGCGATGTATTGCATTGTTAACGAAACCCCTATCACAGAAGAGCTGTGCATGTCACACTGATTGATGAAAATTGATCCTGCACTCAGACTCCATGAAGTCATCACCCAATCCGCCGCCAGCCCTCGACCATTCAGCCAACAGGAATGCTGCCGATCGGCAACCTCCTGTGCCTGTGGGCGACCCTGCCACCGATGCCACCGCCACCCAGACTCGCAAGGCCGACCATTTGCGGGTTTGCCTAGAAGAAAATGTGCAGTTTCAAACCACCACCGGGTTAGATCGCTATCGCTTTACCCACTGCTGTTTGCCAGAGGTCGATCGCCGCGATCTGGATCTGAGTACCTCCTTTTTGGGCAAGCGGTTGCAGGCTCCCCTGCTCATTTCTTCGATGACTGGAGGCACTGAGCTAGCGCAACTGATTAACCGCCGACTGGCCGCAGCCGCCCAGCACTATGGATTGGCCATGGGTGTTGGCTCTCAACGGGTGGCGATCGAGAATCCTGAGGTGATTTCTACCTTTGCGGTGCGATCGCACGCCCCCGACATTTTGCTGTTTGCCAACTTAGGAGCCGTACAGCTCAACTACAGCTACGGCCTAGACGAATGCCAGCGAGTGGTGGATTGGCTAGAGGCCGATGCGCTGGTGCTGCATCTCAACCCGATGCAAGAATGCGTGCAAACCAAAGGCGATACCAATTTTCGCGGGCTGCTAGCCAAAATTGCCACCCTCTGCCAGCGACTGCCTGTGCCTGTGATTGCCAAAGAAGTCGGCAACGGTATTTCTGCCCCGATGGCGCAGCGGCTGCTAGAGGCTGGCATTAGTGCCATTGACGTGGCGGGTGCGGGGGGCACGTCTTGGGCACGGGTCGAAAGTGAACGTGCCAAAGATCCCCTCCAGCGCCGCTTGGGCAACACGTTCGCTAACTGGGGTATTCCCACCGCTGAATGTATTACCGGAATTCGGCAGGTGGCTCCGACGCTGCCGCTGATTGCCTCAGGCGGATTGCGCAATGGGCTAGATGTGGCGACGGCGATCGCCCTTGGAGCGGACTTGGGCGGGCTGGCGCTGCCGTTCTTGCACGCTGCCGCCGAGTCTGAAGCCGCCCTGCACGAACTCACCGACGCCCTAATCGCCGAACTGATCACCGTATTGTTCTGCACAGGAACCAATACACTAGCCCGGTTACGCCAGCCCGGAGTGCTCGTACCCCAACATCTGGCATGATAAAGAGTAGGAGCTAAAAGGAGTCCTAATAAATTGCCTACTCTCGGCGTAAATATTGACCATGTGGCCACCATTCGGCAGGCGCGAAAAACAGTAGAACCCGACCCTGTAGCGGCGGCTGTGTTGGTAGAACTGGCGGGTGCCGATGGCATTACCGTCCATTTGCGAGAAGACCGCCGCCACATGCAAGATCGGGACGTAACGCTGCTGCGGCAAACGGTGCGAACTCACCTGAATTTGGAAATGGCCGCTACCGATGAAATGGTAGCGATCGCCCTCACCCTGCGCCCCGACTATGTGACGCTAGTTCCAGAGCGGCGGCAAGAAGTGACCACCGAAGGCGGACTCGATATCGCTGGCCAAAAAGACCGGATGCTAACCGTAGTGACTCAGCTTCAAGATGCTGGCATCCCCGTTAGTTTGTTCATCGACGCCGACCCCGCCCAAATTGACGCATCCGCTGCCGTGGGGGCACAGTTGATTGAGCTACACACCGGGCGCTATGCTGATGCCGCTAACGACTCAGACCGTGCTCAAGAGCTGGCTCACCTGGCAACGGGCTGTGAACAGGCGATCGCCGCCGGACTCCGGGTGAATGCAGGCCACGGACTCACCTACTGGAACGTTTATCCGATCGGCCAACTGCCCGGAATGGAAGAACTCAACATCGGCCACAGCATCATCAGCCGCGCCGTCCTCGTTGGCATAGATCGCGCCGTCCGCGAAATGCAGCAGGCCATTCAGGGCAAATAGCCTTTAACGCCAAACCCCAAACCTCAACCCAAACGTCCAAATCCCCATGACTACGTACTACTACATTTTGGCCAGCCAAAAATTCTTGCTCGAAGAAGAACCGCTCGACGAATCGCTCAAAGAACGCAACCGCTTCTATGGCGAGCAAGGCAAAGAGATCGACTTTTGGTTAGTGCTTCAGCCAGCATTTCTAGAAGCGCCCGAAATGGCCGCAACTAAAGCGCGCTGCCCGCAACCCTGTGCGGCAGTCATCTCAACCAATCCGCAGATTGTCACTTGGTTAAAGCTGCGGCTGGAATATGTGATTACAGGCGAGTTTCAGGCTCCTTCGGCATCTATTCCCGAGCCGCTGGCCTCACTCACCGCTGTCTAAATTAAAAGCCAACTAAAAAACCAGCGCGAGACAGGCTGAAAAGATGCCTGACGCTGGTTTTTACTGCTAAATCTAAGCTGACTTAAGCACTATGCACTTAGGCAAGCGTTTCGGGGCAATAGCCCAGCCCTTGAACAAACTGCCGCCGAAACTCTTCAATTTCGCCACGTTCGGGGCTGCCGTGAGACACCACCGCTACCTGATAGCGGCGCATCACATCCACAGGCGATTGTCCGGTTTCTAAACCCCATAGCGCCATCCGAACGCGGATGTCGGGTTCGTAAGAGATGCCTAGCTCGTTCAAAAATGAGCGAAAGTCTTTGTCTGCGTCAGTGTCTAACTCGCGATCGAGTTTTACCTTAACGACCCAGCCATCGATTTGATGGATAACTGTCATGAAGCGGACAGACAGCCAAGCTGCACCGTGGAGGTATTCCACCACCCTCAGGGTTAAACTGGCATTCGCAAGGTAATAAATGTATTCCATAACTAGCCAACCCTAGCAACTGCTATCTTTGTTACATTCTTATTGTCGCAGTCCTGTTCAAAGTTAATAGGGGAAACATCCCCTAAGTTGCATGGGGAATTCTCCCCAATCTCGCATATTTAGGCATCTAGACTCTTTTACTGTGATAAATGTCGTTTTCTTTGCCGCCAGAATCTTTAGACTTGGACGACGACTGGAGCCTATCGGCTTACGACTACCACCTGCCGCCCGAGCAAATTGCCCAAAACCCAGCGGTACCCAGGGATAGCTCTCGACTATTAGTGGTAGCGGCGGCTCCTATCTATGACCATCGCATTTTTCGCGAACTGCCCGAATTGCTGCAACCGGGCGATCTGCTAGTAATGAACAACACGCGGGTGTTGTCGGCTCGGCTGCATGGGCGCAAGGTTGGCGGGGCGCAGGTGGAGATATTGCTGTTAGAAGAGCAAGCCTCTAATCAGTGGCTGGCGCTGGTAAAACCGGGTAGACGATTGAAGCCGGGGGCACGGATTCGCTTCTTTAAGCCAGGAGCAGAGGCAGCGTCCGAGTCAGGTGGCCTGAACGAAACACTAGAAGCAACGGTGTTGTCGGTCGATGCCGCTACGTCTGGGCGGATTCTGCAATTTGAGCTGTCTAGCGATCGCCCTCTACTGGCGGTGATTCAGGAACTAGGTGAAGTGCCGTTGCCGCCTTACATTAACCAGAGCCAAGCTGATCCCGAGCAGTATCAGACGGTGTATGGCGATCGCCCCGGTTCGGCAGCAGCCCCCACAGCGGGCCTGCACTTTACGCCAGAGCTGCTAGAGCGCCTCACAGCCAGGGGAATTGAGCAGGTGCAGATTACGCTGCATGTGGGGGTGGGCACCTTTCGCCCCGTGGAGGTAGAAAATATTACCACCCACAAAATGCATGGCGAATGGCTAGAAATTTCGCCCGAAACGATAGAAAAAATCAACGCGACCAAGCGCAACGGCGGTCGGGTAATTGCCATCGGCACTACCGTCACTCGCGCCCTAGAGAGCGCAGCGCAAACGGGAACGCTCCTGCCGTTTAGCGGCAAAAGCGATTTATTTATCTATCCCGGCTATCAATGGCGCGTCGTAGATGGCCTGATTACAAACTTTCATCTGCCCAAATCTAGCCTGATGATGTTGGTCAGCGCGCTGATCGGGCGCGATCGCCTCCTCAATTTATATGCAGAGGCGATCGCCCAAAACTATCGGTTCTATTCGTTTGGTGATGCCATGTTAATTTTGCCAGAGAGCGTTATGGGAAAAGGCTAGTAGACTGATGGCGCAGGGCTTCATCGCCGCCGTTTTATGCATAAACTCCAGCACTGCCAAAGTAGTCATAGGTTAATTATTTCAACTCGCTGGGTTGCCAGGATCAAAACAAGAGCAATCACGTTCGATTAATCAAAACTGAAGCTTAAAAATTCGCGTTAGGGGTCGTCTACACAACCAAATATCTGGCTCCAGAGCAAGTTACCCTGAGAAGAATAACCAGTTTTTGCTAGATCCTCTAAACTCACGTCAAACTCACATCTTCATGTCAACTATTCAACTGCTCGTGGTCGATTTAGACGGGACAACGGTTGGCGAATCGAACCAGATCGAGTTAGTCGTGCAGCAAGCCATTCAGGCGGCGCAGGCGCAAGGGGTGCAGGTGGCGATCGCCACCGGACGAATGTATCGCTCGGCTCTGCGATTCCACGAAACCCTCGGCTCCACCCTGCCGCTCATGGCCTATCAAGGGGCGCTGATCAAAAACCCTACCGATGGCAAACTGCTGCGGCATTGGACGGTCGATCAAGACCGGGCGCGACAGTTGCTCGATTATTTTGAAGCCCCCGAGGTCAGCGCTGATATTTCTGTGCATTTCTACATAGATGACCAGCTATATGTGCGTGAAATTACAGCAGAAACGGTGCTCTATTCCCAGCGATCGGGCGTGGACGCGATCGCAGTTGGCGATCTGCGCACCATGCTCGACGCCGACTTAACTAAAATTTTGGTGCAAAGTGCTGATGTGCCCTTGATTAATCGGCTATTGGCCGACTTGCGCCAACGCTACGCCCCCGATCAGCTGTATTTTACCAAGTCGGTAGACACATTTTTGGAAGCCGCCAATCCGGGCGTAAACAAGGGGGTCGCCGTGCGCTACCTAGCAGAAGAGCTGCTGGGGCTAACGCCCGACCAGGTGATGACCATTGGCGATAATTTTAATGACGTTGAAATGATTCAGTACGCCGGGACAGGGATTGCCATGGGCAACGCCCCTGCCGACGTACGGGCGATCGCCGATTGGGTGGCTCCCACCGTCGCCCAGCACGGGGTAGCTGTAGCCATTGAAAAGTTTGTGCTTTAGGTGGGGTCTGTAGTTCAAGCCCCAAAGCAAATTCCGCCCCCTGAACTAGTCAGGGGGCG
>CASBQX010000295.1 GCA_949127925.1 Synechococcales cyanobacterium PMM_0002 | reverse complement strand
GGGGATCTAGACGCCAATTTACCCAGAAGTCATAGAAAAGCCTCAGACTCAAGCTGAAGCTTTATCTTTGCTGAATCTCAAGCGGGAATCTAGTCGATACTCACCCAGAGTCTATCAGCAGTCTTCACTCGTGTAGGTCTGCTATGGCTTGCAGTCATGGCACTTGAGCGATCGAACTTCACCCCGTTAGAGGCGATCGCCAGATCAGCTCCAAACAAATCAGCTTTAGCCTGCACTGGTGTAATTTCTGATGCAACGATCGCGGGTTTTGCTGCCAGCAAGGTGAATCGCTCTAAGCTCTCGAAGCCTCTTACCTTTACTGCATAAGGTGTTGTTGTCCGTTGTCCTAGCCTTGCTCGGCAGTAGCCGCGAGGGAAGTATTTACGCAATCCGATGATGAACGCGATCGCCCACCTCCCTAGATGCATCGTTACGCTGAAGTTGAACTTGGCAAAACCATCGAGAATTTGGGCTTGTGGGGCGATCGCTCATCTCTTGGTTGCGACAATTCTGCAAAATAATTTAGAGTGCTTGGCTTTAGCCTCTGTAAAATAGATACCAGAATCTAATCCGTAGGCCACAAGCGATGCCTCAGGCAATTTTGAACCAAATTCTTGATCAATTACAAACCCTAGAGGCTGCCGAGTTACAGCAGCTGAGTCAGGCCATCCAAAACTATCTTGTAGACAGAGAAACGGCCACTAAACGAACGGCATTTCATCAAGCACTAGTGGAATCTGGATTAGTTCGAGAGATTAAAACCCCTGTTTTTGCTCAAAGACAGGCTCAACCCCTGATTCAAGTTCAAGGTGAATCTGTTTCTCAAACGATTATTGAGGAACGTCGATAAATGGCGGTTTACTTTATGGACAGCAGCGCATTAGTAAAAAGATATATCAGCGAAAGCGGGTCTAAGTGGGTCTTAGGATTATTTAATCCTGCGCTAAAAAAGGAAATTTTCGTCGCCAAAAGTGGGTCTAAGCGGGTCTTCAGATTGTTTAATCCTGCGCTAAACAATGAAATCTTCGTCGCCGCCATTACAGGAGTTGAAATCATTGCAGCAATTACACGAAGATCACGAGGTGGGAGTATTAGTGCTGTTGATGCAACAACAGTATGTCGCCAATTTAGAAACGATTTGCAGACAGACTATCAGATCGTCGAAATCACTAAAGGAATTATTGATTCTGGCATGTCAATGGCTGAAGCACGAGGATTACGAGGTTATGACGCAGTTCAGTTAGCGGCAGGGTGCGCCGTCAATGCACTTTGTATAACCAGCGGCTTGCCACCCGTAATTTTTACATCAGCAGACAGTGAGTTGAATGCGGCTGCTACCAATGAAGGGCTATCGGTTGAGAATCCTAACAGTGCAGAGTTACTTTAGTTTAGGTAAAGAAATGTAAAATCAGGAAGAACCCTTTCGTTGTTGCCTGATTGTGACCACCCAGCCTTCGATTCAATTTGCTAAAGCCCATAAGGCATCGTTACTTCGCAGCATTGTGTCCGATTCCCTTACCGTATTTTGGGGCGATTGGCTCGATTTGCGGGTGCGGCTGCTGCAAGTGGCATCATCTGGGTTAATTTCGCCGCTGATTTACATTCTGGCCTTTGGGCTGGGGTTGGGCAGCGCCATGGATGTGGCAATGAAGCCGCCCGCTGGCGATAATTATCTGCAATTTATTTTGCCGGGAATGGTAGCGCTGTCGTCGATGACGATTAGTTTTGGCGGAACGACATTCTCAATTTGTGGCGAACGCCTGTACAGCAAAACCTTTGAGGAAACCTTGCTGATGCCCGTTCATCCACTGGCGCTGTTTTTGGGCAAAATGCTGGCGGGGATGCTGCGTGGGTTGATGACGTCGGCGTCGGTGATTTTGATTTCGCTATTGGTGACTGGCAACTGGCGGTTTCTCAGTCCGCTATTTTTGATTTTGCTAGTGCTAAACTGTGCGGTGTTTTCGGGGTTGGGCGTCATTGCGGGGCTAAATGTTAAATCGTTAGAAGGGGTGGGGCTGCTCAATAACTTTTTAATTGTGCCGATGTCGTTTTTAGGCGCAACCTTTTTTGATCCGGCCACACTGCCCCCGGTTTTGAAAGCTGTAGTCTATTTACTGCCGCTGACCTACACCAGTACTGGGCTGCGGGCAGCAGTATATCTGCCGCTGGCGCAGTTTCCCTGGTACAGTATTCCGGTGCTGCTGCTGGTGGCGATCGCCCTCTCAGCGGTCGGAGCCTACCAGTTTTCGCACCAAAAAGACTAGAGTGCTGGCTGGCTCGGCTTGTTCGCTCAGACTTGATTGACCCCTAACCCCCAATTCTCCATGTCCTCCGACGATATCCGTGGTACACGCCTCGAAAAAGCAAGCCAGTTGCGAGAGCTGGGCTTCAACCCTTACGCCTATCGGTGGGAGGTAACTCACCATGCGGCCACGCTTCAGGCGGCCTATGCCGACTTGGCACCGGGGGAGGAGGTGGAAACCCAGGTATCGGTAGCCGGACGGGTAATGAATCGGCGGGTATTTGGCAAACTCGCTTTCTTTACGCTGCAAGATGAAACGGGCACGATTCAGCTCTATCTAGACAAGGGCAAGATTCAAGCTGGCATGGCCGATGTCGATGCCGATGCCTTTGCGCATCTGAAGCAGCTTTCTGACGCAGGTGATATTTTTGGGGCGAAGGGCACGATTAAGCGCACCGAGAAAGGTGAACTGTCTGTGAGCGTTAGCCAATATGCCATTTTGACCAAGTCGTTGCAGCCGCTGCCCGATAAGTGGCACGGGCTAACGGATGTAGAAAAGCGCTACCGTCAGCGCTATGTAGACCTGATTGTCAATCCTGAGGTGCGCGAAACATTTCGGCGGCGGGCGCTGATTACGGCAGCGATCCGGCGTTATTTAAGCGATCGCAACTTCATCGAAATTGAAACGCCTGTGCTGCAATCGGAGGCGGGGGGTGCCGATGCGCGTCCGTTTGTCACCTATCACAACACCCTAGAAATGGACTTGTACCTGCGGATTGCCACCGAGCTGCACCTGAAGCGGCTGGTGGTGGGCGGGTTTGAGAAAGTGTTTGAGCTGGGGCGCGTATTTCGTAATGAAGGGATCTCGACCCGGCATAATCCCGAGTTTACGACGATTGAGGTCTACTGGGCCTACGGCGACTACCACGACATGATGACCCTGACCGAAGAACTGGTCACCTATCCCGCCACTGAAGTTCTAGATACGCTGAAGATTTCATATCAAGGGCAGGAACTTGACCTGACTCCACCCTGGAGGCGCGTCACCATGCACGATGCGGTGCTTGAGCAGACGGGCTTGGACTTTACGGCATTTCAAACTCTAGAGGACGCAAAAGCGGCGGCCAAAGCCGCTGGGATTGTGGGGGGCGAGAAATGTGCATCAATGGGCAACTTATTAAATGAAGCCTTTGAGCAAAAGGTAGAGGCAACGCTGATTCAGCCGACGTTTGTGACCGATTATCCGGTCGAAATTTCGCCATTGGCCAAACCTCATCGCAGCAAGCCGGGACTGGTAGAGCGGTTTGAGCTGTTTATTGTCGGACGCGAAACGGCCAATGGCTTCTCGGAGCTAACCGATCCAGTAGATCAGCGCGATCGCCTCGAAGCCCAAGCTGCGCGCAAAGCAGCTGGCGATTTGGAAGCCAACAGCGTCGATCAAGACTTCATCATGGCGCTGGAATACGGCATGCCGCCAACGGTGGGCATGGGCATGGGGATCGATCGCCTGGTGATGGTGTTAACCGACTCGGCCAGCATCCGCGATGTGATTGCCTTCCCGCTGCTGAAGCCAGAACGGTATGAAGAAAAAAATGAAGAAAAAAATGATGATGAGAATAAATAAGTTTTGAGTTTTGAGTTTTGAGTTAGGGGATCAGCTTAAACCTCAAGATTTAAACCTCAAGACTAGATTTCAGCATCAGTACCCCGTCCTCCGATACGATAGAACTGGTATCCGCATTGGGAGACACATCGCATGGATTTGGTTTCGTTGCAGGGCTGGCTAGACAACGCTTCGTTTGCCGTTCTGTTTCTAACCATGCTGGTTTATTGGAGCGGGGCAGCGTTCCCCACCGTTCCCTACCTGGCATCGTTAGGCACCGCAGGGATGGCGATCGCCAACCTCTGTATCGCGGCGCTGCTGGGCGCACGGTGGATTGATGCGGGCTATTTTCCGCTGAGTAATCTTTATGAGTCGCTGTTTTTCGTGGTCTGGGGGATTACAGCGGTGCATCTGCTGGCCGAGAACATGAGCCGCAGTCGCCTGGTGGGTGCCGTTACGGCTCCGGTAGCGATGGCAATTTCGGCATTGGCGGCGCTGTCGTTGCCCGATACCATGCAGCACTCTGAACCGTTGGTGCCTGCCCTCAAGTCAAACTGGCTGATGATGCATGTTAGCGTCATGCTGATTAGCTACGCGGCGCTGATGGTGGGGGCACTGCTGGCGATCGCATTCCTAGTCGTCACCCGAGGTCAGGCGATCGAACTGCGGGGTAGCTCGGTGGGGACAGGTGGCTACCGCGATCCTCGCTATCGACTGCGACGGGCGGGAGATGCGGTAGCCCGCCCGCCCACTGCTGTTGACGCCAATTCTGGCGGGAATATCGGCGGAAATATCGGCGGAAATCCTGGCGGAAATCCTGGCGGAAATATCGGCGGAAATATTAGCAGCACCGCTGTAATGCAGGCGATCGCGCCGACTGCTGCCCAACCCGCCAGCCTTCCCCTCACCCCTCAACGGCTTAGCCTCGCCGACACGCTAGACAACATTAGCTATCGCATTATTGGCTTGGGCTTTCCTCTACTCACCATTGGGATCATTGCTGGAGCGGTCTGGGCGAACGAAGCCTGGGGTTCCTATT
>CASBQX010000294.1 GCA_949127925.1 Synechococcales cyanobacterium PMM_0002 | reverse complement strand
TAAGGATTATGGATTTAATCAGATCGGGAATTTGATTGCTGGTAGGGGCGAACGGCCGTTCGCCCCTACCGAAGAATGGCGGAGTTATTTAATTCTCATCCCTAAGTAAGTCACGTTTTGTAGATCGACTGGTGCGCCAACGCCACCTCGCCCATTCTGCAATATCCCACTAAATTCAAACATCGAGTTGAGTGCAAGTTCTGTAACTCACTCGTTAAAGTTTACCTTTCAAAAAATCGCCCGTTTTATTCACATAGCGCCACTGGTTAGCCGCTTCTACCCAAGCCCAGCCTTCCGAAAAAGAGCCGACATTGTTGTACTGGGGATCAATGACCCATTTTCCGGTTTTGCTGATGTAGCCATAGTGGTTGCCGACTTTGACAGCGGCTAGACCTTCGGAAAAGTTCGCGGCGTAGTCAAATTGGGGGGCGATCGCGATCGCCCCCGTCGGGTCGATATAGCCCCACTTAACGCCAATCATCACCGCCGCTAGCCCTTCGGAAAAGTCGGAGGCGAAGTCAAATTGGGCAGGGATGGCGATCGCCCCATCTCGGCCTAAGAAGCCCCAAACGCTTTCCTGGCGCACGCGAGCCAGCGATTCTGAGAAGTTAAACGCGCCGTCTAAATAGGGATCAATAATCACTGCGCCAGCCGGATCAATGTAGCCCCATTTGCCTGCTTGCCGCACCGCTGCCCGCCCTTCCGAGAAGCTCCAGGCATCTTGAAACTGAGGCGGGATTACCCGTTGGCCATCGGCTTTGATATAGCCATACTGTTCGTCTATCTTCACCGCCGCCATCCCTTCCGAGAACGGTTCGGCCAAGATAAACTGCGGTTCAATTACCAATTCCCCAGCCGAATTAATAAACCCATAGCGGGTACCTGTGCGGACGGCGGCCAACTTTTCCGAAAAAGCCGTGGCACTCATGTACTGGGGATCAATGGCAACTTGACCAGAGCGATCGATGTAGCCGTAGTTGTTGTTGACCCGGATCAACGCCAGGTCTTCAGAAAAGGCCGATACGCCGTCGAATCCACTGTCTGGCTCTAAGGCAATGTCACCTGTCAAATCTATATAGAGAGAGCGATCGCCCCGCCGCACCATGGCCAAACCCTCAGAAAAGTCGGCGGCGAAGTCAAATTGCAAAACACTGGACGCAGTTGGAGGCATAGCAGCAAAGGGAGTAGGCAGCGCGGTAACGAGTTGATCTGACGCAAGAGCTGGTCGCTTCAATCCAGCTTGGGTTCGAGGCTGGCAGGCCATTAAGGGGACTAAGAACAGTCCCAGCAGCCACCGTCGCCCGCTCCAGAATCGTCCCCTGTCCGATCGCCAGGATGATTGCGGCAGCTGCGGGTCAACCTGCGAGATGGGCGATCGGCGGCATCTGTGCGTCATTGTCTAAGCAATCTAAGCATCATGATCTAAGCTAGGAGCCTGAACAAGATCTGGGGCATTGCTTTTTATTGTGCCGCAGGTTTTATTGTGCCGCAGAAAGTAGGGCAATAAACCGACGAATCAGCCCAATTGTGACGGCGGGTAGCTCTAGCTGGGGAGTTAGCCCCACATCGCCCAAGACGTCCAACCCTTTAATGGCTTGAGGATTTAAGGCGGCTAGCCGCCGTCCCAGTTCAGCCCCGGTGAACTGAGCTTTTTCGCCCCAAAGGATGGCGGTGGGGGTCGTTAACTGGGGAATGTAAGTGGCCAAGTCAAAGCAGAGATCGCCCCGCACAAAGGACAAGGCGCTGTATTCGGCGTTGGGTTGACGGGCAGATGCCAGGTAGGCGTCAACAATTTCTGGAAAAATGCGGTTGGCGCGGGCAAACTGGCGCTGTTCTAAAAAGCTACGAATTCCAGGCTCGGTGGCTAGAGCCGTGAAATAAAGCACGCGGTCGAGCACGGGGGTGCTCACCATCTGGGCAAAGAAGCTACGGCGGTAGTCACTGCCAAAATCGGATAATCCGGACGGGCAGGTGAGGATGAGGGAGTGGAACAGATGCGGATGGGCGATCGCCACTCGCACCACCAGAGCCGCAACCAGCGACGAGGCCACAACTCGCACCGGGCGATCGCAGGTGTTTTCGAGAAATTCCTGAATCGTGGTGAGATAATCTTCAGGACAAAAATCGCGGGCAGGATGGTCGGAGCGCCCCCAACCCAAGAGGTCAGGTGCCAAAATCCGGTATTCGCTGGCAAAGGCGGGATACACTTTCGACCATTCATACGCAGAGGAACCTCCGCCAAATCCATGCAGAAAAACTAAGGTTTCGCGGCGATCGCCCGTCGCTGCCTCAGATAAAGACGGCACTTCAACTGGCGGCACAACTTGGGGCTGAGAGGGTTGATCGGCGGTGTAGTAAGCAATTCTACCTAATGTAATCACCAGAGAATGTAGGTGGAAACCAGGAGGGTAGAGCATGTTAATATGTAAAGAATTTATGGGAACTTTCTGTTCTATTTAAAGTCTTCATGAAGTTGCCTGTCAGGGTGCGGGTTTGTAAATTTCTCCCAGTAATTCTGAATAGAAGAATTATCGGCGGTTATTCGAGTCAAATCTTTGACCCTGTTCGCCCATTCAGGAGAAACTTTGTAGTCAGGAATTAAGCCAGTCCGGGGTGTAGTACTCTTTGAAAATTAGCGAAACATTGCTTAAGTGATGTTTTTTACCGAATTACTGGAACTACTCCGATAGACTGACTGCGGGGTGCAGAGGAGCAAGTGAGCGATCAGCGGATAGCGTAACAAAGCCGAATTTTGAGGCCATTGGTGTGATGCAGATTACCTGCTTAATCCATTCGGTAGCTAACCTCACACAGTACGTTAGACGAGTTTAAGATAAACCTGTATTTCATGGGGTTCTATGGCAGAGTATATCGACTCTCGGGGCGAAGCGCAGCCGGAACTGCGCCGTTCGGAG